>JACRDV010000013.1 GCA_024860865.1 Methanobacteriota archaeon
AGAAGAATCTAAGCAAGAGCGATTATGTAACCATTCTCTCCGCCCTTCTTAAGCTTGGTGTTAATTGTTAAGCTAAGCTCTCGGTCGCACTCCATTTATTTCTTCTTTTATGCAAATTATACTAACTGCTTCCTATCCTTTAGCTTTTCTAACACCTTCGGCAATGTAGTATATTCCATTTCTTCGGGGCCTAAACGGGCAGGCATAAATTCGCCCATTCTTCTCATAAATGCAGTGATATCATTTGCTATAGCTCTAGCTCTATCGAATGCTGGGTCGTCAAATAAGTCAGCCGGCTCTTCTCCACGAAGTCCGACCAGTTGCCCATTAGATAAGTTAAAGCCAAGAGCAACAACTCGAGGAGGTCCATCGAAAACGGTGCACACAGCATTTTTAAGTGATACCGGCATAATTGGACCATAATGACTTCCCCTCATAAATCCGGGAACGAGCCAAGGTTCGCTGAATGCTACAAGTACTTCGCCCACGGCAGGAAGACCATGTTGCATCCTTATTATCATACATGGGTCATCTTTTCCCACATACTTTCCAGCTATAAGTGAAAGACGTGTTGTGCTTGAAACAGCAGCTAGTAGCTTATCATCAGCTCGATACACTCTTTCAATTACGTAACGTTCTGTTGTTCCGATTAAGGTAATAAGGTCATACATTTCCGCTGGACATGCTAAATCTACATGCTTTCCCTCCTTAACATCAAGAACTCTAAATATAAATCCTCCATGCATCTTTGGGTCAATTATGAGCCCTGCAGTATTTGACGGGTCACCAAAGATTCTGAATAGCGGTAAGTTAAATCCGCCCGTACTTGTTTTGTCCGCCGCGACCACTATAAACGGCTCACTTATCCTTTCTTCAATTTCCATCTCAGCTACCCCTGGCCCCATACCTTTAACTGTTCCTGCAAAAGCCTCTTTAAGCAAATCTTGTCCAGCAGCATATAGCTTTAATGGCTTTGAAACTTTTTCTGTAACTTCTTTAAATGTATCCCAAGCTAATTTGTGTATTTCAGGGTTGTTCTCGCCTTTTGTATGCACCATGAGAAGTTCAAGATCGTCCCCGCAGTTGAATACATAGTGATCAATGATTAAACCATTTTTTTCCGCTTCTTCTAAGGATTGTTTTGCAACTTCGATTTGCTTAGGTATGACTATATGATGACCAGCTAGGGAACCTACATCTGCTTTGATTAAAGATATTGTTACTTTCATTTTTCACCCTCCATTATAAGTCAAAAAACACGATACAATAATTATACTTTATGTCTTTTACTTAACTACCGCTCCAACTAAAAACGCGAGAAGCGCGACCCCCATCCCAAATTTTAAGATTCTCTTGACCTCTGCAGCTCTTGCTGGTGTTGGATTGGACAGTAATAACCCAATTGCAACCAGAAACACTAAATCAGCAATTCCCACTACAACTAGATAGCTATACCCAAATAATCTAAGCAAATATGGAAATGGGCTGAGCGCAATGGCTGCTACAAGGAAAATAAGCATGATAACGCTGGCTTTAGCCGGGCCAATTAGAACTGGCAAAGTTTTTGCCCCACAGGCTTTGTCGCCAACGTAGTCTTCAATTCCCTTTGCAATTTCACGGCTGATAGTTGCTAGCATTGCACATAAAGCAAGAATTCCAGCTGCAATTAAGTTGCCAATTGCTGCTCCGCCAAAGAGAAAGGTTGAACCAACAAGATATCCAATTGTTATATTTCCAGAAAATCCAGCGCGTTTTAAGCGCGCAGAATACGCAATCAGCAAAACAGAGTTAAACAAAGCAATGAAGAAACAAACTTTTCCAGCCCAACCTAACCTTGGGTTAATGAATAAGCTAAGGAAAACTCCGTGCGCAAATAAAACTAGGGCAAATATTAAAGCCTCTTTTCGCGTTAGGCGGCCAGAGGGTATGGGTTTTTGCGATTTATTTATTCTATCAATATCTGTGTCATAGTAATCATTTATTGCATTACCAGCAGCGGAAATCGCTATTGCAACAAATATTGCTAATGAAATATTTTTAAGATAAACGGAGAAAATCTCTGTGTAATTTACGAGTGAAATGAATCCTCCAAGGAGAACTGCGAGGCCAGCCATTAAGCAATTAACCCATCTGCTCAATTCTAGATAAGCTTTAACTTTAAGCAACACAATTTAGGCCTCGCTTTTCTTTTTTGGCACTACCACTAAAAGAGCAATCTCACAAATCAGAACTATATAATTCATGTAAAATTATCAAGAGTTAAAGATTTACTAGGTCTTTTCCAATAGTTTTAAAATTATTTCTGCAATTTCTTTACCTTGTTCGAAATTAGAGGCAGTTGTAATAATGAAGATTTCTTGAACAGAAGCCCCATTTGCAAGCAAAGCTTTGATATTGCCCTTTGAATCGACTCTTGTGACTTTAAATCTAACTCCGCCGCCACCTTTGGCTCCCTTTGCCTTGATTTGACCAGGTACGACCTTTTTTATATATGGGATCTTTGCAACTTCCAACAGTTTTTCTAGACCTTTTCGTTCGCCAATAATAGTTGGATGTTTTCCGCAAATTTTGTTTTTAAGCATAGAACGTCGTTAATGAGACTATTAACTTTTTCTCGGATTTAAAATTTCTATGATAATCCACAAATAGAAAGAAATCTTGAAAACTGCACTAATTTGAATACTGATGTTGACTTAATGAGAACTTAAAATTATATTACAGTTGTGATTAGTGTTTCAGTTGATGAAACGCCTGGAATTGCTCTAATTTTGCCCACTACAAGTTGCCCCATAGCTTCAACATCTTCAGTCTCAGCTGTAACTACAGCATCCCAACGCCCAAAAACAGCCTTCACATCAGTTACTCCTTTAATATTCTTGATTTTGGCAAGCGCAGCTTTTTCTTTCCCAGCCACGAACCTAACTAATACCAAACCTACTGCCAAGGATTTTCACCTCCGATTAGTTTTAATTCATCTTTAACTATGTCTTTTTTTAGGTATTTAATAAGACCTGGCGTGATTTTTAATTTTTTGCCAATAACTGGAACAGCATATCCCAATTGAATGCTATGATTTTTTCTTATTTTTATTTCAGGGTTTAAGCGAGCTTTTATTTCACTTAATTTTTTTCCGCCTTCAATTAACTTTGCCACTAGGATTGCTCCATCTATACTAAATTGGGCTTTGCCAAGGTTTCTTGCTTTAACATTTCTGATTTTTTTTGTGATGAATTCATGGGTTCTGCCAAGCGGTATAGCTTCACCGAGAATTCCACCAACGACGAGTATTGGATTACTCTTTAAATCCGAGGCTTTGAGCGGTTTTCTTGCCTTTGGATCAAGCACAATTAACTCAGCTTTTTTAAAGGGCAGCTTAGTTATGCTCTCCGAAAAAGTAGTTCCGATTCTCTGTAGTTTTCCTTTTGCTAGGTTTTTGACGTTTGAAAAAATTAAGTTTCGTTTGCCAATGAGTTTTGAAGCATATTTATATTCTAACAGCAGCCAAGTTGATAAAACTGGTTCACAATGTTCAATTATAACTTTCATAGAACTCTCGTTAAAAATTTAAGTTTAAAACTAATGGCCAAGTTTAGTTTGAAGCACTATATTTTCATTTGAAATTTTTATTTCGCTAAATGGAATCAGAAGCTCCCCGCCCTCTCTTACGCCTATAATTAAGTGCTCACACACTCCATTTGAATTTATCTCAATGTCTTTTACTTTGCCGATTTCTTTTTCATTCAAATCAATTACATCTTTTCCGTGTATATCTTTTAAATAGCGCGCATTCACTCCAAACACCAGATTAGATTTTTGCAATAGGAGGTATCGCTCTTTTATGCCTTGATTTTTTCACCATAGATTTAATGCGTTCGACTTGGCTTAAATCAATGTTTAATTTTGTTGCAATCTCCTTTAGCTGAAGCCCTCTCTCAAACCCGAGCAAAATTAGGTCTAGGAAGCCATATGTAATCCCAAGCTCACTTTCATCTGTTTGCCCTACCCAGAGGCCGGCAGTTGGAATTTTATTTATTATTTTTTTGGGAACTCCTAAATACTCTGCTAATTGTTTCACTTGAGTTTTATATAAACCGCCAATTGGTAAAAAATCTACACCGCCATCTCCATACTTGGTAAAGTAGCCGCAAAGCAATTCTGATTTATTTCCTGTTCCAGCGACTAATCGGTCCAGTTTATTTCCATAATAGTAAAGAATCAACATTCTAGCGCGGGGCTTAAGATTTCCATAGGCTATTTTATTCTCTGGGTCAAATGCCGGACATGTTTTTTTGAAAGAATTAATAATTGGGTTAATATCGACTATTTCATGCTTAATCCCGAGCATTTTTGAAACTTTCATCGCATCTTTAATATCATTTGGATTAGTAACATTTTTTTCCGGCAGAATTAAGCCAAGCACTTTTTCTTTTCCTAATGCTTTAGCACATAGAACAGCTGTAGTGCTTGAATCGACTCCGCCACTAAGCCCAACTACAACTCCATCTGCATTTGCATTTTTTACAACTTTTTGAATAAAGGAAACAATTTTTTTCTCTACCTTTTTTGCATCTATTTTTAGTGTATCGGTAGATATTTCCCGGGACATCGCTCAGACATCCTTCTCTTAATTAAAGGGTTATTAAATTAATACTAGTTGTTATCTACTATAAATCAAATAGTTACTTGACCAACTGACCAAAAACTACTTATTTAAATCTGTTGTATCAAGCTAAAGGTGGTTAAACTTGGTACGGACACCAAAAGAAAGCGAAAAAAGTATAGTTGAGCTAGTGAAAGCTGAGACAAACCCAAAAATCACTTTGACGCCGTCTAAGATTGCCTTAAAAACTGGCAGTTCTGTCTATTCATATCATCCAACTGACTCCGATGACTATAAGAAAACCATAGCCGAGATTATCGATGTTATCGCTGAAAAGCGCGGAGTTGTTATAAAGCCTGAGGTTAAGGAAGAGGTTAAGGTTGAGGAAAAACTAGAGGAAAAAGAAGCAGAGGCTGAAGAAAAAGGTGAAAAGAAAAAACCTCGAAAACCCTCGAAAAGAGCAATTAAACGAAAAGAACTTGAAGAGCTAACTAAATAGTCTAAATAATCCAAACTTTTTGGGATTAATTTTTTCTGCTTTTTTCAGAATAATCTTGTGATTTTAAAAATTAACAAATTCAAAAAGACAAAGAAGTTATTTCGTAGTCTCCGATACCCTAGGGCTCTTCATTTTTTGATCAGCGGTTGTTCGCATCTTCATTGACCAATTGATATCTATATTGGGCCAATATATTAATTTTAGGTAAACTTGCTCAAAGAAGCCTTGCTCTACAATAAAATAGGCGAAAACAAAGTCAAATGCAATATTTGCGCTCGGAAATGTATAATCGCTGAAGGTGGACGAGGCTTTTGTAGGACTAGAGAGAACAGAGACGGTATGCTTTTTACACTGATCTATGGAGAAGTCTCCGGCATCTCACTTAATCCTTCTGAGAAAAAGCCCTTTTTTCACTTTTGGCCAGGGGCTCTCTGGGTTTCAATAGGGACAGTTGGTTGTAATTTCAAATGTCAATTTTGCCAAAACTATGAAATCTCTCAAGCGAGCCCGGAGGATAATATAACTCGATTTTACTCGTGTGAAGAGATGGTTGATCTTTGTAAGAGTCATAACTCGCCCGGATTATCCTATACTTTTAATGAGCCAACAATTTGGTTTGAATATACATATAATTGTTCGAAGCTAGCTCATAAAAAAGGTTTGCTTAATAATTATGTTACGAATGGTTATATCTCTGCAGAAGCGCTCGAGCTAATTGCTCCTTATTTAGATGCGATGAATATTGATATTAAAGGTGGAGAGCAATTTTATAAAGAAATTTCTAAAGCACCTGGAAGAATACCAGTTTTTGAAACAGCGAAGCTTGCAAAAAGGAAGGGAATCCACTTAGAATTTACAACTTTAGTTATACCGGGTAAAAATGATAATGAAAATGATTTGGAAGAAATTGCTCGTTTCATTCGAAATGAAATCGGAGATTACGCATGGCATATTACTAGATTTTTCCCGCACTACAAAATGACAGACATCCCTCCAACCCCGATCAAAACACTTGAAAGAGCACGTCAAATTGGGAAAGAAGAGGGATTAAGTTATGTTTATGTGGGTAACATTCCAGGTCACAAGTTCGAAAATACTTGGTGCCCAAACTGCAATGAGTTATTAATCGAACGTTATGTTTTTGATGTAGTGAAATATCAAATCACCCCTGACAAATGTTGCTCTAATTGTGGCAAAAAAATTCCAATTATTGGAGAATTTTTGAAGTTTAAAACATAATATTTTTCAATTAGACTTAACTGAAAAGCCTGTGATAATATGGAAATCCTTTCGCTATTTGCTTTAGTTGGAGCAATTATTGTACTTGGATTTATTGGAATTTTGATTTTTGAGCGCACACAGGTTCCTGATATTATATGGCTCCTTGCATTTGGCTTGCTAATTGGCCCTATTTTCGGGTTGGTTGATGTAGTGGTTTTTTCTAAGATAACCCCTTTGCTAGCAGCACTAGCTTTAATAATTATTCTATTTGATGGTGGTCTTAGCATGGACCTTAGAAAATTTATTTTCCATTCTCCGAGAGGAGTTTTGTTGGCAATAGTAGGTTTCGTATTTAGTATCAAAAAAACTCAAAATGGTTATATAGCCATATATGTTCAAATGTAGTCGTATGAAACTATCTAATTGGGCGAAATTGCAAGGAATTTCGTATAGAACTACATGGAGGCTATGGAAGGCAGGCAAACTCAACGCTTATCAACTGCCAACAGGAACGGTCATAGTTAGGGATGAAACGAGACCTTCTTTTCCTGAAAAAGTTTGTATATATGCGAGGGTTTCGAGTAGTGAAAACAAAGATGATCTTGACCGACAAGCCCAACGACTTAAAGAATATGCTATTGCAAGGATAGCCGAAAGCAACTCAACAAATTGCTTATTGATGGTGGTTACAATACGCTCATTGTGGAACATAAAGACCGATTAACTCGATTCGGATTCAACTATCTTAATAATTGGTTTGAGAGCATTGGAAAACGGATAGAGGTTGTGAACGAAACGGTTAACGATAAGGATGATTTGATGCGAGACCTCGTTTCGATAATAAAATCATTCTGTGCGAGGTTATATGGATTGAGACGAAGCAAACGTAAGACGGAGAAAATCATAATGGAGTTGAAGTCTAATGTTGATTAGAACTGTACAAATCCACTCCCCCGCAAATCAGTCTAAGGTATCACAAATCAAAGAGTTTCTCGTCGAATATAACCGATGCGTAAATTATTTCATACGTCGGCTATGGGCGGAAAAGAAATTTACAGGTAGGTTTCTTGATAAAAAATACATCCAAGACGCAAAAGATAAGTTCAATCTAACAGCCCGTTTGATTCAATGTGCAGGAAAGCAGGCACAACAAATCGTTAAATCCCAGCGAGAAAAGTCCTTTTCGCAAAGAACCATGCCTCGATTTAAAGTCCTCATGGCAGACCTCGATGGGCGATTCTGGAAGTTCGGAGATAATACCAAATCATTCGAGTGGCTCGTTCTCCAATCGGGATTCAAGGTACTCATTCCATTCAAGAGAACGAAGATGTGGACCAAATGGGAGGGGAGGGGTTTTACTCTCTCGAACAGCATACGCTTGAAGTACGATGAAGGTTCTCTTACACTGGAATTCTTTTTTGAAAAGGAGAAACCACCACTCAAACCGACAGGGGCAGTTGAAGGCATCGACCTCGGCTATGTCAATACCATCACTTGCACCAACGGACAGGTTATCGGTGCGGGAATGAATAAGGTCATAGAATCGTTCTCAAAGCGTGAAAAACACACACACGAACAGATAAAGAACCGCATCTTTCACGAACTGAAATCACTTAACATATCCAACGTAAAAAAGTTGGCTATTGAAAACTTAAAGTCCGTTAAGTCAAATACACGGGGGAAGTTCTCCCGTAAACGGAATAGGCGGCTATCTCACTGGCTCTATGCCAAGGTTGTGGAGCGTCTTGCACGGCGTTGTGAAGAAGAGGGGGTTCGGCTCGTAAGTGTGTCGCCCTGGAAAACTTCACAATACTGTCGGTTCTGCAACAACTGGGATAGACGAAACCGCAAGGGAGAAGTGTTCAAATGCGTTGTTTGTGGACACACAGACCACGCTGACATGAACGGTGCTATGAACATCAAACTCTTGGGGTTGGCGGAAGCGTATAGTCTCCGTTCACTACCAAGCAATTTTATGGGTGTTCGGAATGAATGTCTATAAAATCAGCAACTATAGCAGTAGTTGTGCTCATAACATATATTGCATTTGAATGGCCAATTTTACAAGGAATATTATTGGGCGCCATCATTGGTGGAACAAGTTCCCCTATTGTTATATCGATTACATCACAGCTCAAAGCAAGAGAAGAGGTTTCATTGGTTTTAAGCATTGAATCGATCTTTACTGATATACTTTGTATTGTAGTTGCAATTGCTTCTATTGAAATGTTAGTTGCTAGGCAAGCAACATCGCTATCTTTAGCTGCTCATAGTATATTGAGCGCATTTTCAATCGGAGCAATGGTTGGCTTGATTGGAGGCATAATATGGTTATACATATTAAGTAGGATTCGGGGCAAACCTCTTTCTTATATGCTTTCCCTTGCGATGTTATTTTTCATCTATGCTGGAACCGAATATGTTAAAGGTAGTGGAGCGATTGGTGCACTACTGTTTGGACTAGTTCTCGGAAATAGCAAGGAAATCTCTAGAATGCTTCGTATAAAAGAAGAGTTGGTTATCGATGATATAATTCGCAAATTTGAAGTTGAAGTCTCATTTTTTATTAGAACATTTTTCTTTGTATACTTAGGGCTTATAATAAATATTAAGGATATAATTAGTATTGGGTACGGTATCCTTTTAGTAATAGGAGTTGTAGCACTAAGACCGCTGGCCGTTCGATTAAGTGCAATAAGGAGTGCTTTTACTAAAAGAGAAATTTTTCTAATGTCAATTATGGTGCCTCGGGGGTTAGCGGCCGCTGTCTTAGCTTCCTTACCATTAAGTTACGGTTATGGTGCAGCTAAAATGTTTCCAGAGTTGGTATTTACCGTAATAGTTGGAACAATTATTTTTTGTTCTATTGGTGTATTCCTAAGTAGAAAAATTCCTGAACCTACCGAAGGTTTAGCTATTTTACCGAGCAGCAAAAATTAACCAAAAATTGCACCAATACCAGTTTCAGCTGCTTCCTCCTCTGCCTTGATTTTAGCAGTAATTTCTTCCAGCTCTTTTCCAGATAATTTTTCAACTGGGCCACTAGCTTCTAGCAACTCATCAATTTTTGCAAGCATTTCTGCAGATGTATTGATATAAACAAAGAACCCTTGCCGTTCTGAACCCAATGATTTGCACTCGCGCAAAGTATACCCTAATCGCTTAAAAAAGTCATCCTCGAGAGTTTTCATAAAAGTCTTTTTTACATCATAGCCAAAGAAATAAACAGCTTCCATACTCTCTCCTCCTATGTTTTAAGCTTTTGTAATAATTCACATGCTTTACAAACCTTATACTGGGTTGGCTCGCCACAATATTTGCACTCTTGCAGTGGTGGGTGCCCAAATTTTTCTTTTAAGGTAGGTAAAAGCTTATCGAAACCCCTTAAAATCGAGTATTTAGTCCCAGGATACTTTACTTCTACTTCATTTAACCAATTTCTTATAACTTGTCTGAAAGATTCCCCGGCATATGGACATTCTCCTAAGTGCACTTCTATCTCATTGAGCAAAGCATAAAGCGCAACTTCTCGCTCCGGGACTTCGCGGAGTGGTTTAACCCTTGCCACAAGTTTTGAATGTCTAGGCTCAGTTTTTGGGCCGAGCCTGCTTTCCCTTTCTATATCCGACCTCATAAAATTCATTAGGATAGCTTGAACATCATCATCGAGGTTATGCCCAGTTACAACTTTTGTTGCCCCAAGTTCTCTAGCAGCTCTGTTTAGCAACGATCTCCTAAAAACACCGCAGTAAGCGCATGCTTTTAATCGCCTTTTTTGGGACTTAGTAAGAACTAACAAGTCATCAAGGATGTACCCATATGTCTCTTTAAACGATACAATTTTGTGTTCAATCCCAAGCTGTTTTGCATTTTTTTCTGCAATTGGGATGCTTTCATTTCTATAGTCTTTGATTCCCTCATCAATTGTAATAGCAATCAGTTCGATATCAGGCCGGTTTTCGGTTATTTGATTGAGTAAGTGCATTATTGAAACTGAATCTTTCCCCCCACTGAGACCTAATGCAATACGGTCATTTTTTGAAATCATAGCATGCCTTCGAATGGTTCGCTTAACATTTTGTTCAATTGATTGAGTAAAACAACTTTTACAAAGCCTAACTCCAGAGTACCTTCGCCACACAACAGCTTCATGTTCCTCACATAAGTTACAAAGAGCCAAGAATTAGCCTCCGGTTATTACTCGAATTATTGTGAGTTCATCATTAGTTTTGACTTTTGCATCCTCAGTCACTATTTTTTCATTCAGTTTAACTACCACAGTTTCGAGATTAAATCCCAGTTTTTTAACTACGTCTTCAACGGTTGAACCTTCCTCTACTTTTGTTTCAGTTATTTCAGAAAAATATTTGATTTTAATAGGAATTTCCAAAATAAACCCTCAAATATAAATTATATTATCTGTGAAACTAATCTTCTTATAATTAAAGCTGTTTAAATTGTGATTTTGCCTTTTTTATGCTATTTTTTGATGCTTACACCTCAGTAAAAAGCATTATCAAATTTAGTATAGCAATATTTTCTTTCGAATAGATTAGAGAAAATTTTAAGCAAAGAGAAACTAGATAGAATATTAAGTTTGTGCTACCGAGGACCCTTAAAGTGGAACTTAAAGAAGCGATTGTTTTTGGGGTAGATGTAGCAACAGGTTCTATTAGAGCGCAAAAGCAGCCGCAATATGCAGTTGTTGCTTTAAAAAATGATAGGATTATATTTGAAGAGCGTAACTTGAGTTATTTTAAACTCATTAGATTAATTAGAAAACATTACCCAGCTATTATTGCTACTGATAACATTTATGAGCTAATACCTTCTAGAAGAGGGCTTTTCGAATTTATTTCAAGGTTACCTGTTGGTACAAAGCTTATCCAAGTGACTGGTTCACCTAAAAGCGGAATGCTTCCACTTCACGTTTTAGCAAATTCCCATGGCATTGCGCTTGGGGCCTATGCCTCCCCCCAAGAAGAGGCTTTAACTTCAGCTAGACTCGCATTAAAAGGAGTTGGATATGAGATTGTAACATTTGAAGATGAAGCTAGAGTAATAGTTAGTAGAGCTAGAAGTCTAGGGCCAGGTGGTTCTAGTCAAGACAGATATAGGCGCCGGCTCCATAATTTAGTCCAGTATAAAGTAAGGGAGATTCAACGATCTCTTGAACAAAATAAGTTAGACTATGAGCTTGAGGTTAAAGAGGCCGATTCCGGTTATGCTAGGGGAGAGTTCATTATTTGCGCTAATCCAATCGATGTTAGAAAGGTGGTTCGCAAAATAAGAGGTCCAGACATACAAGTTAAAATCAAACCAGTTAAAAGCGGGGGATTAAGTTTCGTTCCTCTAACTGAGACAAAAGAAAAAATTAAAACCTTTCAAAAGAATTTAATCATCGGTATTGATCCGGGCATAACAACAGCAATTGCTGCCTTAGACTTTAAGGGAAAATTAGTAAAATTACACAGTTCAAAAGAATTTCCAAGGAATGAGATAATCAGATTTATATCTGAATTGGGCAATCCGATTATTTTTGCAACCGATGTCTTACCACCTCCAAAATCTGTAGAAAAGTTAGCAAGTTCCTTTGAAGCTGAATTATTCAACCCTGCCCAATCTCTTTCTATTTCTGAAAAAAATGAGCTAATTGAGAATTATTTGGAAGATAGCGAGGACGAAGCTGAACCTGTTGATGCTCACCAAAGGGATGCACTTGCTGCAGCTATCAAAGCTTATAACCACTACAAAAATAAATTCAAGCAAGTTGATCAGCAGCTCAAAACCGTGGGGAAACCGGAAATTGAGGAGAAAGTCAAAGAATTAGTTATTGCAGGTCATTCTATAAGCTCAGCTATTGAACTTGCTACCAGTAAGGAAGTTGAAGTTAAGGCTGAAAAAATTGAAATTAAACCTAAAGAAGAAAAAATTGAACCAGAATTGATAATTGATCTCAAAAAGAAACTCAAATTTCAACGAGAAGAAATTGAGCAATTAAAAACATTAAATGAAAAATTAAAAGCTGAGCTCAAATATTATAATGAAAAAATCGCTAAAATTGAGCAAAAAATTGACTTTATAAAAAGTGCTGAATTTAGAGAACTCAAAGCTACGCAAGAAATTGCTCATAGAGATAAACTTATTCGTCATTTAAAAAATGAATTTGATCAAGTTCACAAAAAATATCAAATGTTGGTCAAAGAATTTGAGCAACTAAAGCAAATTAGAGTTTTAGAGATATCTGGTAAGAGAATTCCAATTAAAGTAGTTCAAACCTTTGCTAAAGAAGGAGTTCAAGAAGCTATTAATAAGTTTGGACTTAAGAAAGGCGATGTTATATTATTAGCCAATGCAAGTGGAGGTGGAGCCTCTACTGCTGAGTTTTTGATCAAACTTGGAGTAAAGGCAGTTATATACGGTGGAGATATGTCCCATCTTGCAATTGAAAAATTTCAAGGAGCCAGTTTGCCCTTAATTCCTGTCGAAACAATTAAGTTTGAGAAAGTCGGAGATATCGTAACCATTGACCCAATAGAGCTCGAAAATAGCCTAAAAAAGTTCAAGAAAAAGTTGTCTACCGAGGAACTAGTCGAATTGTTGGAAGAATATAAGGTAGAAAGAGAGAAAGATTCCACTCTCTAGCTAAAAACATAGGTAAACTATTTGTATGTAGATTTCTCCCATAAAGGAAATTTTGTGAGAAAATGAGAAACATAATAGTATCTGAATCTAGGGAAACACCAGTTGGAAAACAATCAATCGAGATGGTTGAAAGAAAAGGTTTAGGCCATCCAGATTTTATGGCTGATTCTATAGCTGAAGATTTTTCTAGAGCACTTTGCAAAGATTATTTGAGAAGATTTGGAGGATTATTACACCACAATGTCGATAAATTAGAAGTAGTTGGTGGAGAGACCCAACCTGCCTTTGGCGGAGGAAAAGTAATAAGACCAATTTTAATTTTCTTTTCTGGCCGAGCCACCTACAGAGTAAACGAAGAAAAAATACCATTGGAAGAAATTGCTATTAATGCTGCAAAAAACTGGATTAGAAAAAATTTTAGATTTTTAGATCCAGAGACAAATGTAAGATATTTGGTTGAAACAAAGGGTGGAGCAGGAAATTTAACAGATGTTTATAAAAGACAAGGTAGTATAGGTGCGAATGACACTTCATTGGGTTCTGGTTATGCACCATTGACAATTACTGAAAAAATTGTTTTAAATACAGAGAAAATGATTAACTCTGAAGAATTTAAAAAGGAATTTCCAGTAACAGGTGAAGATGTTAAAATAATGGGCTTGAGAAATAAAGATAAAGTTATTCTTACTATTGCAACATCTTTTATTGATAGATTTGTTAAAGATTCTAATGATTATGTAAGACAAAAAAAAGAAGTAATAGAAAAAATTAGCGAGCATGTTAGTTCCTATGGGCTAGAAGTTGAACCATGCCTCAATTTATTAGATAAGCCAGAGCGTGGAATTAATGGCTGTTATTTAACAGTTACTGGGACATCTGCTGAACACGGTGACGATGGAGCTGTCGGTAGGGGCAATAGGCTGAATGGTTTAATTCCGTTTAATAGACCCATAAGTATGGAAGCTTCGGCAGGAAAAAATCCATTGAATCATATTGGAAAAATTTATAACATTCTTGCTTTTAGGATTTCTGATCAAATATACCAGCTGGGCAATATAGAAGAGGTTTATGTCAGAATTTTATCCCAAATAGGCAAACCTATTAATGATCCATTGCTTGCGGCTGTTGATATAATACTGAAAAATGGCAAACTTTCTGATATAGAGAAGGAAGTTAGAGAAATAGTTGATAAAAATTTGGATAATATAACAAAACTAACACAGGATATAATTGAAGGAAAAGTAGAGATGTTTTAATTTCTAAAAATCTTTTTTAATCTATCGCAAGAAACTAACCAATTCTTCTAGTTGTGTAGAAAGCCATACCTGCAATCGGGTCAATTTCCATTATGATTTCTCCATCTTTAAAAACGCGGATCATCCCGCCGCTCTTTGAAACTGTAACTGCTAGTGCTCCAGTTTCTTTGGTTATTGCAGCTGCAGCGGCATGCCTCCCTCCGAATCCCTTTGGAATTTTTACTGAAGCAGCATCAACATCAAGATATCTTCCAGCAGCTTTGACCATTCCATCCCTAGTTAGCACAAAAACACCATCAAGTTGAGAGAGCTCTTTTACTGTGCCTCTAACCATCTGGTCCGTAATATACTCTGTTCGCCCCTCGAATGGGTTTAAAATAAGTTGGTAAGAATTTTTTAGAACTTTTTCAGAGTCTCCAATTACAAAAGCTGTGCCCACAGGTTTGCCTTCTCTCCCTTCCCTTCCAATTTCAATTGCAAGCTCGAAGATAGTGCTTAAGACTTCTGGCTTGATTTTTTCCATTTCCTGAATAAACGTACAAATATTTAGGTCAAGCGGCTTTCCACCGACCTTATATACAAAAATAGAATCGCTGCTTCGAAGTTCGCCCAGTACTCCAACAATTACGTCCCCAATATCTACTAATCCTTTGCTCAACGCTAGTGCTGTTGCATATACAATCTGGTCCACTCTAAAGGGGGATTTTAGAAAGAGCAAAATTGATTGAGCTTTCTCGCTAAGCTTATAGAAAGTTTCATTTTTAGATGTGGCGGCAATTACCGTTGTTTTTGGTTGATACTTTTGTATTAGATTATAAGCGCGTTCATTATCGCTAACAACTAAAATCGCTTTTGCATTAACTTCATTAGCAATTTGAGTTGCGGCTTTTGCAATTGCATCATCAATGCTCGGCATTTTTTATTCCGAAGTTTGCACTTAATTTAAATCCTTTCTATGGGAGAAAAAATCACCAGATTTTTTTAAAGTTTTTGTAGGTGGATACATTCTCCTGCTATAATTCTCTTTAGAGAGCCATCAGCAAGTTCAAGTATTAATGCACCATCGCTATCTATTCCAATGGCCTCCCCTACAATTGATTCATCTTTAATGTTTATTCTAACTAAATTACCTATTGTAGCTGAGAGCTCTTTATATTTTGTTAGGATAGGTAGAAAATCTTCTTTAAAAATTTCATAATTTTTTTCGAGCTCTTCCATCAATCGCTGCACAAGTGGAATTCGCGGGGCATCTTTTTTAAGTTCTTTTTTCAAAGATGTAGCTCCTTCGCGTATCTCTGCTGGAAAAATATCTACATCAACATTTGCGTTTATACCTATGCCGATAACGACATACTCTATAGTATCCATATCCCCACTCATTTCAGTTAATATGCCACAGAGCTTTTTTCCATTCAAAAGAATATCATTAGGCCACTTTATTTTTACATTTAAACCGCAAACTTGGCGAATTGCTTCTGCAACTGAAACTCCTGTAATTAATGTCAGTTTTGGCGCTTGGTGAGGGCTAATTTTAGGCCGCAATATGAGAGACATCCATATCCCACCGCTTGGGGATATCCATGTTTTTCCGAAACGCCCTTTTCCTGCTTTTTGAACTTCAGAGATTACGACTGTGCCTTCCTTAGCACCTTTAAAAGCTAATTCTTTAGCAAAGTCATTTGTTGAATCGATTTCTTTAAAATGGTGAATCTCTTTTCCAATATACTTAGTTTGCAATCCTTTTTTAATTTCAGAAGTTAATAATAGATCAGAAACACCCATTAAAATCTCCAGTTTTATTTTTACATAGAGTCTATTTTACTGGCTCTAATACATTTGCTTTTAGAATTGTTAAAAAAATTTTTAAACAAAAATTAGGTTTTGTTTGCAGTACTTTTTGCACTAGCTATGTAAGTATCTATCGCAGCAGAAATCGCAGCAACTTTTTTGCCTTCTTCAAATATCTCTTCAAGTCTGCTTTTGTGGACTCTTTCATATTCTACTATCTTTCTTACTTCCTCTACAATGTTCTGCTCCTCAATGAAATGAGTGCTTATGTCTCCCTTTCTAAAGGCCTCGTTATTCATGACAGCTTTATGAAATGGAATGTTAGTTTTTACTCCTCTTATAATATACTCATAAAGTGCCCTTTTTGCCCGCTCTATTACTTCTGCTCTATTTCTTCCCCAAACAACAAGCTTAGAAATCATTGGGTCGTAGTAAGGAGAAATTACATAGCCCATATGCACTCCGCTGTCAACTCTAACTCCAATTCCTCCTGGAGAGCGATATCCAGTGATTTTACCTGGAGCTGGAGCAAAGTTATTCAAAGGATCTTCTGCATTAATTCTGCACTCTATTGCCCAACCATGAGGTTTAATCTCTTCTTGTTTGCAACTCAGTTCATATCCAGCTGCTATTCTTATTTGCTCTTTTGTTAGATCAATCCCATAAACTACCTCAGTTATAGGGTGCTCAACTTGGAGGCGAGTGTTCATTTCTAAAAAATAAAAATTGCCACGTGAATAAATGAATTCAACTGTACCAGCATTTTCATAATTTATTGCAGCAGCTGCGCGCTTAGCTATATCTCCTATTTTTTCTCGCAACTCACTTGTCACTATTGGAGAGGGAGTCTCTTCAATTAATTTTTGGTGCCTTCGTTGAATTGTACACTCCCGCTCTCCAACATGAACGATATTACCTTTTGAATCCGCCAATACTTGAAATTCTATATGTCTTGGTCTCTCGAGATATTTTTCAATATAGACAGTTGGATCTCCGAAAGCAGATTTAGAAACTGCTTTAGTCGCTTCTAGCGCGTGCGGCAGTTCTTCTTTGCTATTAACAACTCGCATGCCAATTCCGCCACCACCTGCAGAAGCTTTAATAAGCACTGGGTAGCCAATTTTCTCCGCTATTTCAATTGCTTTGTTAACATCTCTAACTTCATTTTCAGAACCAGGTACTATCGGTACATTTGCTTTTTTCATTATTTTGCGCGCTTCGATTTTATCCCCCATCTTTTCAACTGCAAAGCTGGATGGCCCAATAAATTTGATTTTATGTCTTTCACATTCTTTAACAAAATTTGGATTTTCTGCTAAAAACCCATATCCTGGGTGAATTGCTTCTGCACCACTTTTTTTAGCTACCTCCAGGATTTTTTCTATGTTGAGATAACTCTCACTAGCAGGAGGTGGGCCAATTCTATAAGCTTCATCTGCATACTTTGCAAATATTGCATTTTTATCTGCATCAGAATAAACAGCTACTGTTTTTACTCCCAACTCTCTGCAAGCTCTCATTACTCTAACAGCAATTTCTCCTCTGTTAGCAACAAGAACCTCTTTGAACATTCTACTCACTAGTATGGATTCTAGTTGTATATTTTAGGGAATTTCGCTACTTAAGGTTTCTTAAGTCTTTCTAAGGTTAAAAGGTTAGGTTTAACAAAACTTTTAACTCATTAAAACTTTGCCTACATGAAAAAGCGAAAAGTATAAATTTTGCAAGCTCAATTCAGAGCTGGAGGAATGGAAATTAAAATATCAGATATATTTGCGATATTTTCGATCCTTTTTCTATTGGTTGCATTAAGCGGATGTGTCGGTAAAGAAAAACCAACTCAAGGACCCCCAGAAACCACTTCTAAACCAACTGAAACGTACTCTGCGCCAACATGGAAGGTTGGACAATGGGTGCAATATAATGTAAAAGATAGAGAGGGTAAAGAAAGCACAATGAAGTATTCAATAGTCGGTTCAGAAGTAATTGAAGGAAAAACGTATTTTTGGTATGAAATGAAAGTTGAAACAGCTCAAGGCAAAAGTATTCTAAAGTATCTCTTTTCACCGGATCTTAGTGAAATAAAAAGGGTTGTTGTAAAATCCGGTGACCAACCAGCAGTGGAAATGCCGGCCAGCTTTTTCGGACAATATAAGAAGAGCGCACAAACTGCACCAAGCCAATCCACCGTTGAAACGGGCAAAGTAGGTACTGAAGTGATAAATGTGCCTGCCGGGACATTTACGTGCATTCATTATAGGACTACTACTGATAGTACTACATTTGACAGTTGGATAAGCGGTAAGGTTCCTATTATTGCGATGGTAAAGTCTGCTGGCAGTGATGGTTTTACCATGGGTCTAATTGAATATGGAACAACCGGGGCACAAACAGAAATTACTGAGACGCCACAGCAAATGCCGATACCAACACAATAATTTTTTAATTTTTAAAAATTTGGTATTCTGAGCACTTCATAGAGCCAATTTGAGCAAACGTTTTTAATCTCTCTGTTTATTATCTCTGCTCCATTTGAGTTTGGAGAATATTTTGGAAAAGGGTTAGACTTTAATAAAAACTTTGGCTAAAGTAATCAAGTTGCGGCTCAGTTGGTCCGGACTTATTGAAGTTACTGGAAGCTGAGAAAAATTTGGCGCATTAACTGCTATTGCTTATATAGACAAACCTGATGACACCGTTAAACTTATTTGATAATTGTCTTTCAAATTTTCTAAGAAATATTTAAATACTAAGATTTTATAAAAATCTTAGATTAAGTGATGTTCTTGACTATTAGCGCAGTTAGTAAGAAAGGACTAACGACCATCCCAAGACGCATAAGGGCTTTACTTGGCATTAGAGAGGGCGATAAAATAGAGTGGCGTGCAATTAAAGATCAAGGCCGAACTATAATTCAAGTAGAACCTATAAAAAACCCCTACGAATATCTAAAGGGCAAAAAAAGCGATTCTAGGCTGACTTACGAAAAAGTCGAGCATATAGCTGATTCGCTATTGCTAAGGGAGATTAAAAAAGGTGCCCATCGTTGAACTTGATATGCTTATAGCATTTGTAAACGCACTAGATAGGAATCACAAAGTTGCCAATACGCTATTTGTTAAGATTAAAGAAAAAAAGGTCGTTGGGACAAAAGTTGCTACCTCTGCGTATTTGGAATACGAGCTGATACATAAATCCAGAGGGTATCCTGAGAAAGAGATAAGAGCTGAAATCGAAGCGTTTAGAAATTATCCAAACTTAGATGAAGAAGAATTGACATCAGAAATAATATTAAAAGCCTCTGAGCTCAGAGAGAAATTTAATATGACATACTTCGACTCATTACACGCTGCTACTGCCGTACATAGCGATAAAAAAATAATTTCTTTAGATCTAGCATATGAAGATATTGAGGAACTAACTAGGATGGACCCTAAAAAATTAAGATAGGTTTATGAAAATTTAAACTCAATACGTCATAAAAATGGTTCAATTCCACATTTCCCCTGTGCTGTAGAACTATATATCTAAGTTGGCATTACTCAGCATTGCAAAGCATAATAAGCGGCTGCCAAGCCATCGGCAGTTGAGTCGTTTGAACGCGTTTTTCTCTAAAAATCATTAATGGCTTACTTAAGCACATTGAGTATCGAATTTTAACTCCGGCTATACTTTTCTTCAACCCCTCTAACGTTTCCTCTGAGAACATAAAAAAGTTACCAGCTACCGAGTATCATCAGATCAAATTTATATTTCTTCAAGATTTTACCTCACTTATCCTTTTAATTAAAGCTAGTTTTCTAAGAAGTTTAGGTATTTTTTATAGTTTTAGTAAGGAATTTTGGATTAATATAAAAAATATCTTTTTTTAATTTAAATTTAGAGGGATAAAAATGAAAGCCGAACTTTTTGGCCTTGAAGAAAAATTCAACGCAAATTGTATTAAATGCAAAAATTTACTAGCCATTTTAGAACGTGATCTACAATTTGGGACTTGCAGATTTATCTGTTTAGAATATTGCGGAATTAAGTTAAAAAGTTGAAGACTAATATTTCACGAAAGTTCTAAATAAAAAAGGTTTACTTAATCACCATTAAAGTATCGCCTTGGCTTACTGATTGCCCTTCATTAACAAGTATCTCTTTCACAACAACACTAGCTGGAGCTCGCACATCATTTTGCATTTTCATTGCTTCAAGAACAGCTATTATATCGCCAGTTTTAACAAAATCACCAGTTTTAACTTTCAACTTAAGCACAGTTCCTTGCATTGCGCTAATTACTCCCCCTTCCAAATTCTTTGGTTTAACTTCTTCTGCTCTCTTTATTTCCTTTACTGCAGATTGGCCCACTTGTATAATTTTTACATCATAGATATCCCCATTGACTTCAACTTTAAACTCAGTTGGTATTGTAGGCAGAGCAGTTGGTGCAGTTTTTTCTTTAAGTTCTACCAGCGGTTCTTCTTTAATTTCGCCCTTAAGAAATTTCACAGCTACTTGAGGAAACAAAGCATAAGTTAGAATATCTTCTTCTTTTTTCACTAATCCCAATTGTTTAGCTTCTTTTTCCATTCTCTCAAGCTGAGGCTCAATTAGATCAGCAGGTCGGCGAGTAATTAGTTTTTCATCACCAATTATCTTTTTTCTTATTTCATCTGAGATAGGACCTGGAGGGCGACCATAGAATCCTTTAACATAGTCCTTCACTTCCCTTGGCACAACCTTGTATCTCTCCCCCATTAAAACGTTCAAAACAGCTTGAATTCCAATTATTTGGCTTGTAGGTGTAACTAAAGGAGCATACCCTAGCTCAGCTCTCACCCGCGGTACTTCCTTCAAAACTTCTTCATATTTATCAAGCGCATTTTGCTCCTTTAATTGAGAAATTAAGTTAGAAATCATTCCTCCAGGAATTTGGTATCTTATTACATTAGTATCAACTCTCTCGGAGATCGGATCTAGAAGGCTTGCATATTTCTTTCGCAAATCTTTGAAGTATTCAGCAATTTCTGTTAAAAGTTCTAAATCTAGGCCAGTATCATGTGGAGTGCCTTTCAAAGCAGCAACGATGCTTTCAACTGGCGGTTGCGAAGTGCCCCATGCAAAAAGAGAGAATGCCGTATCAAGGATATCAACGCCAGCATTGCAAGCAGCATAATAGCTTGCTGGAGCCATTCCGCTTGTGCAGTGTGAATGCAGATCAACAGGTATGTTTACTTCTTTTTTCAATGCTTTAACTATCTCATATGCATCGTGTGGCGAAATCATGCCAGCCATATCCTTTATGCATAAAGAATCGCAGTTCAACTCTACTAACTGTTTTGCCAGCTCTACATATTTTTCAATTGTATGAACTGGACTTATTGTATAACATATTGCTCCTTGCACATGTGCTCCTTTTCTCTTTGCAACTTTTATTGCAAACTCCATGTTTCTAACATCATTCAATGCATCGAAAATTCGAAATATATCCACGCCGTTCTCAGCTGCTTTTACAACAAATTTTTCAACTACATCATCTGGATAATGTTTATATCCAACTAAATTTTGCCCTCTAAGAAGCATCTGTGCTTGAGTATTTTTAAGACGATTTTTTATTTCTCGGAGCCTTTCCCACGGGTCTTCATTTAAGAATCTTATACAAGTATCAAAAGTTGCTCCACCCCAGATTTCCATAGAGAAGAATCCTGCCTGGTCCATCTTCTCTACAATAGGCAACATATCTCTAGTCCGCATTCGAGTCGCTAAAAGCGATTGGTGCGCATCTCGAAGCGTTGTATCCGTTATTTTTACTTTTTTCATTTTTTAATCACTAATTTTTATAGTTATTAGGGCATTTTTAATTTTGCTATAATGGGTCTATATCCTTTGTGGATACAAAACATTCAAATTTTTATCTGAAAAAGATGTAATATAGGGGAAATTTAGATGCAAGATATTATTGTAAGAAAGAAAGGAGAGAGTCAGAGGACCATTAGTATCGGTGGAAATCCAACACATTTGTTAACAAAGTCTGAAGTGCTAGAAAGCATGTTAGTAGAAATGGATCCTGGAAAAGGCATTCCGAGGGTTTACTCTCATGAAGGGGAGGAAGTACGAATAGTATTAGAAGGCCAGCTCGAAATTGAGGTCGCGGGTAAAAAATATCACCTACAAAAAGGCGATACGATGTGGTTCAAATCTAAATTACCTCACAAGGTAAGTAATCCTAGCAAAGAAAAGACAGTCTATTTTGCAGTTAGTGTTCCGCCTACTTTGACTTGGTAAAAATCTAAAAATGTCATTCAATCGGTAAATTTGCCATTATTTAGAATGGATAATAACTAGAAAATTGTTTATACGGTTAAGGATTAGTAAGCAGAAGGTTACTATTATGGAAGTAAGTACAATTATTTCAAAATATAAGCGTGCAAGGTACAATTTTTTTAAATGGCGATATGAATCAAGTTTTGCGCATAAAGTAGTTTTAGCTCTTGTTATGGCTTGTTTAACTGGTATTGGAGCACAGATCAGAATTTACTTACCCTTTACACCAGTGCCCATTACACTTCAGGTATTTTTTGCTCTACTAAGTGGGATATTACTTGGGAAGTGGTATGGAGGGTTAAGTCAAGCATTGTATGCAGGAATTGGCGGAGCTGGGGTTCCATGGTTTGCTCCAAAAGTAGGGATGCAAATTTTTTCTAGCGGAGGTATCTCTATCCTTAAAGGAGTAACTGGTGGATATATAATTGGTTTTGTAATAGCAGCAATAATAATCGGATGGTTTGTTGACAGATATACAAAGGCAAGATCTATTTTCCCGCAACTTTTGCTGATGATGCTTGGCGTGGGAATCATATATGCATTGGGAGCTTTGCAACTCTCTTTGATATTGCATATTGGATTTCAAAGAACACTAGAGTTAGGGGTTCTCCCTTTCATTCCAGTCGATATAGTCAAAGCTATTGCTGTTGCAATTATTAGTACAGCAATGTTACCAAAAGAAGCATACAATGGTGAAGTTGACGTTAGAAATAGGAAAAATTGACCATTGTTACATTTCCTATTATTTTTTCGTTATAATCTATTTGAAATCAATTCATGTATAAGCAAAATTTAAAATTTTGTATATACTTAATTTTTTTATTGTAATTACAGAAAGATGATTTAGTTGTTCCAAATATCCAGAATATCGAGGTAAGCCTCTGGTGCCTTCATCTTCAGCAGCCGAAGAACTACTGAGACAAGGACTGGATTTGAATGACATTAAAGAGATCTTAGAGCGGGGATTCGATTGTGCGCGAAGCAAGAGGAAAGCAGGAACGCTGGAAAAATGTATTATTGTTGGGGATTGGTTAAGAAAAGCTGTGGTAATAGAAAAGGCACTTTCGGTCACCTCTCTCCACTTGTTTTTTGTTCGGAAATTATTAAATAAAATTTATGTTTCAGTTTAAAACCATGGAAGTTAAGAAAACAATAAAAGCAAAGGTTGTTGCTTTAACAAAAATTAAGAAGCAAATTTTAGATCAATAATACAAAAACCTCCAGCTCTTCTAGGTAGTTCACTTAGTATAAGTTAAGGAAATATTTTTAAGGTTACGAAGCCGAGTATGAACAGGTGTGTATATGCTATCTGACGTAAAGCAGGCGACGATAGTGCTTTCTGGAGAAGTGCAATACGTTGGACTGAGAGCTGAGATGGAAGAGCTTCTAGCAAAGCACGGTTTTCCGGGCTTTGTGTACAACGATGCAAGGGATGGCACATTGAAGTTAGTGTGCGAAGGAGACGACGCTGAGATAAAGCGGCTAATTGATGAAATAACCGCGGTGCATCCTGAGGTCAGCATCTCGCTAGAGGAACGGGTAATACTGCCTAAGCCAGCGGGCAGAGTTGTTATCGGCGTGGAGAGGGGAATTTTCGAGAGGCTTGATCTGGGAGTGAATAGGCTGGGTTCCATCGATGATACACTTAAGTTTATGAATAAAAAGCTGGATAAACTAGACACTTTAGATAAAAAGCTAGATAAACTAGACACTTTAGAAGACATCAAGAAATTGCTTGAAAAAATCGCGGAGAAGTAAGTCATACTTTTATTACCTCCTAAATACTTCGCACTGCCCAGCCTAGTGTTGGCGGCGGCGGAATTTCAACGTTTATATCCACAGTGTTGTTGAAGCTCCCGTAGTTGCCGCTTCTGATTTATTGATTAAAGATTTCGTAACTATTTAGTCATTTGAACATTTTTGCGCTGACGATTTCCTCCAAAAAGTTAGAAATATTAAAACGAAAAAACGCAAAACTTTAGTTTAGGATTTAATTATTTGTTGGAATACCAAATGAAAAACAAATCTAAAATATGAAAACCTTCATAAAAAATTAATTTTGCAATTATCTTTTTAATTTTGCTTTAACTAGTTGGAGTATTTCAACGGGTATTTTAGCGACAGGAACTCCAGCTCTTTCAAATGCTTTTATCTTGCTCTCTGGGGTTCCAGCAGCCCCGGAAATAATTGCTCCAGCATGCCCCATCCTTTTTCCAGATGGAGCACATCGACCAGCTACAAAAGCTATTACTGGTTTTGAAATTTTTCCTCGAATAAATTTCGCAGCTCTCTCTTCTTCATCTCCTCCAATTTCCCCAACCAAAACCACGCCTTCAGTTTGAGAATCTTTTTCAAAAAGAGATAATATCTCTGTAAAACTTGTTCCAATAACCGCGTCTCCGCCTATCCCAACGCAAGTTGATTGACCAAGTCCTCCATTTGTAATGATCGATGCAATTTCATATGTCAAAGTTCCACTGCGAGATACCATCCCTATTTTTCCAGGCTTGAAAATATTTCCCGGCATTATCCCAACTTTGCTTTTCCCTGGAGAAATTATTCCGGGAGTATTTGGCCCGATTATAGTTGCTTTTTTCTCTGAAGCATAATTTATGATTTCGAGCGTGTCTAAAATTGGAACATGTTCCGTGATTATTACAATGAGTTTTATTCCTGCATTAATTGCTTCTAATGCTGCGTCTTTTGCAAAAGGAGCTGGAACAAAAATAATGCTTGTATTTGGGTTCTGTTCTCTCATGGCTTCTTCAACTGTGTTATATACTGGAATTCCGTGAACGGTTGTGCCCCCTTTCCCAGGCGTTGTTCCCGCAACAACTTTAGCTCCGTACTCTAACATTGATTTAGCATGAAAACTTCCATGATGTCCTGTTACGCCCTGGACTAAAATACGAGTGTTTTCATCTATGAGAACTGACATTTTTCTCATTATGAGATTGGTTCTATAAATTAAAAAATCTTTTCAACCATAAATTTAATAATTTAAATCCCACATTAAAATAAAGGTATTAAAATGAATGAAGAGGATGAGTTACTAAATATAAAACCAGTAACTAAGAAACTTACCCATAGACAAGAATTTGATATATCAATGTCTCCAATTAAGATGCAGATAATAAAAATCATTGCAGCAAAAGTTCCTGCTCCAACTATCGATTATCTCCATGCTAAAATTGATGCTAAACCGGAAATAATTGATTATCATCTAGATGTTTTAAAAAGTTTAGACTTAATTGTAGAGGAGAGAGGAGTATTAGTTTTTACAGAAGAAGGTATGAAATTAGCGCGAAACCTTGGTTTGTAAAGGGCTAAAAAACAGAGGGTAGATTATAAAAAATAATACCATATTAGCGAGGCAGAATTTATACGAAAAAATTACCTATCTTTGGAATAATTCGTTTATAATGCAAATATCTTCTTATCATGCCCCTTCTTTAACTCATTAAGTTCTTTGGCGACAGAAACAGCTTTTTTTGCGGCTTCGAACATAGAATCAAAAAATGGGGTTTTATTTTCCTCTAAAATCTTTTTACCTTCAGCTTCATTTGTACCAGTTAATCTAACAGTAATTGGTTTTTGAATGTTGTATTCTTTAATTGCAGTAACAATTCCTCTTGCTACTTCATCACATCTAGTGATTCCAGCAAATACATTGATTAAAATTACTTTAACATTTGGCTTAGAATGAATGAATTTAAGGGCCCTTATAACCACTTCTGTAGATGTTCCTCCGCCAAGGTCTAAAAAGTTAGCAGGTTTACCGCCAAATTGGGAAACTAAATCTAAAGTTGCCATCACAAGCCCTGCACCATTGCCGATAACACCAATATTACCATCAAGTTCTACGTAAATTAGGTCTTGTTCTTTAGCCAACCTTTCCTCATCAGAAAGTTCGGAAGCTTCAGGTCCAAATTCTTTAACTAAATCCTGATGCCTAAATAGCGCATTATCATCGATGATTATTTTTGCATCTGCAGCACATAACTCATTGCTCTTTGAAAGAACTAAGGGATTGATCTCAACTAATTCTGCATCTAAGTCAAAATAGATATCGCTTAATTTTTTGATTATGTTTCCAATTGCTATACACTGCTCACCTGAAAATCCAAGCTTTTTAGCGATTACACGTCCTTCAAATTCCCTCAAACCAGTTCTGATATCTATTGGATATTTGATTAGCTTCTCAGGAAATCGCTCTACAATAGTTTCTACATCCACGCCGCCTGTTCTAGAGGCTAGAACTAAGACTTTTCTAGCCCCTCTATCTAAGGTAACGCTCACAAAAAGTTCCTTTAAAATATCTAACTTTTCTTCTACCAAGACTTTCCTTACAGGAAAACCATCAAGTGAAGCGCCTAAGAGCGAAGAAACAACTTTTTTTACATCTTTCGGGAACTCAGCAAATTTTATTCCCCCAACTTTTCCCCTTCCTCCTACTAAAACTTGAGCCTTCATTGCAACTGGCTTTTTCAATTCTTCAGCAATTTTTCTAGCTTCCTCCGGAGAAATTGCGACTCTTCCTTTTGGAATTTGAATTCCGTACTTTAACAAAATAGATTTAGCTTGAAATTCTTGAAGCTTCATGGAACTTTTTGTGTTTTTCTTGACATTTAAAAGTGCCCCAAAATTAGATTTTAGGATATTTGTCGCAAAATTCTCCAAACGGTATTTTTTGAAATTCCAAGCTTTAAAGCGATTTGTTGAACCGATAAAAAATTAAGGAATCCGCAAAAACGTTATACTCAATCGCTTCTTGCTTTCGTAACTATCGGCTTTAAATAGCCGCTAAGTTTTTATCCATCTGTGTATACCATGATATTATAGTTAATCCTCATAGTATAATGCGTGATAACATGAGCGAAGCGGTAAGGAGAAAGCATACAACTGGATGGATAACGATATCCTTGGATGAGTATGAAGAGCATGAAAAGGACAATCGAAGTTCTCTCTGATAAAGACCTCATGAAGCAGATTGATGAGAGCAAGAAGGCAAGGGCAGCGGGAAAAGTAAGAAATTTTGATGATGTTGCAAAAGAACTCAGTATCTAAAACTCGTCTTTGTGTTTGATAGCTTCTACAGTAACTATATTTTCTTGAAAATCAATTGTATAGAGAATCCTGAATTTGTTTTCGAATTTTAACTCCCAGTATCCATGGAGTTCTCCCCTTAAAGGTTTTCCATAAATATCTGGGGCGTCTTTCAATTTTCTTATTATTAGCAAATCTTCGCTGAATTTCTTTGTCGAACTTTTTCAATCTCCTTTCGGGGCTCTGTGATCTTGATGATAAATGGCATGATTTTAACTCTTTGTCGGAGTGATATATTTTTTATGCTTAACCGAATTGACCGAATTGACCGATACGCTCGGACTACGGGTAACGGACTACTACTTTTATGATCTTTATAAGAAAAATTTCAGAAATCTTTGAGATAAAGAAATACAAAGTGATAGATATTTTACTTTATAGTTAAAAGAGAAAATTCTAAAAAATAAATCTGTTGGTTGAAAAATGCTTTAGATTCACTAGCAGGATTATTCGTATTGCATGAAGTAAGTGGAATGCAAATAAAACTACAATGTTTGAATTTAACTTCATCAACATCCAATAGCTACAAAAGCGCAAGAAAAGGCTAGCTAAATAAATTTGAATCCTTCATCTGTAATTTGATATTTGTGCCAGTTTGGGTCATGTTTAGAACCGCGCATTCTAGCAACTCTTAGAGCTCGCTCTCCATTTTTAAAATCGAGTTCGATTTTGCCATCTGACAGATAATCCAGTGCTGCATTAGTCTTTTCATCTAACACTCCCTTATCCATTATCGATATGTTTATGATTCCTCTAGTTTTGCAGCGAGCATTTAATATCTGAATGAATTTTAATACAGCTCTACTTTCGATTTTTAACATATAGCTGGTTAATGAATCAAAAACAGTCCTGCTGCCTTCTTTTGAATCTGTTTCTTTTTGCGCATCAAGCAGCAAAATTGAGAGGTGATTTAAATCAGTTGGGCTTCTCAAAACAAACTTTTCTTTTGACTCGACAAACTCTCCAAGCAAACAAGTAAAGGCGTCGATAAATCTGAACGAATTTTGTTGCTCGAATTTGGATATATCCCATTTGAAGC
>JACRDV010000035.1 GCA_024860865.1 Methanobacteriota archaeon
GTTTTTTGCGAAGGAGCAGAGAGCTGGTATTTATGCCATACAAGGGCTGTTCACAATCCATTTGAGTTTCAGAAGAGAGATGTCGAACGCCCTTATCAAAGGCCAATATTTAGTATTTCCCCAAGGCTTTCTAAGATATTGGTTAATCTCTCGGGAGCCAAGCCTAATGATATTTTACTTGACACATTTTGTGGTTATGGAACTATATTGCAAGAAGCAATTTTAATGAGCATGGATATTAGAGGCATTGATATAGACGAGAAATGTGTAGAGGCAACTAAAAAAAATTTGAAATGGTTGAGCAAAGAATACAATATTAAAATAAATGATGTTGATGACAAAATATTTCTTGGCGATGCAAAGAAGTTAGATCAATACTTTGAAGAAAATTCAATTGATGCTATTGCTACTGAACCCCCATTGGGTCCTCCTCTTAAAAAATTGCCTCCTACAAAAATTGCTGAAAGAATCATTGAGGATTTAGAACCCTTATATTACAGTTCTTTTCAATCCTTTTATAAGGTTCTCAAACCAAACAAAAGGATATCGATTGTTTTACCTTGTATTAAAACAAGCACAGGGAAATTTGTTAAATTTGACCCCATAGAATTAACTCGAGAAATAGGCTTTGGTGCAATTCCATTGTCTCTAGAACATACGACTCTTATTGATGCCGAGATGAGACATAGAGTTCTAAGAGAGATTTACGTTTTTAAAAAATTTTAATCTTTTGCATAACCCTAAATTTAGGTTCAAGTATTTTCGCTTAGATTGGTATCTAAAATAAACTATAGAGAACTAATTAGAACCAATGCCAGAACCACCATTTTTCAAAAAGAATTTTGCCCCAATGCCATATCCTGCCTGGTTCTCTCATTTTAACAGCTGGTGCCGGTTCTGCATAGAAATTGCCGGAACCATAGGCAGCTTTACTATAACCTATTTCAATAAAGCAAGAACCTTTTCCATCGAACTTCCTTAGTGTTCCACTACCGCTGATTTCAGCATCAATATTATGCGCTACTGCCTCTGCCTGATAATGAGCGAAGACACCTGCCTTTGGCAACATTTTTTTGCCATCAGGCAATCTAACAGCAGTAACATCTCCAATAGCATATAGCTCATCATATTTAGTGTTTAGTGTTTCTCTACTCACAGGTATCCATCCGCTTTCGTCCGTTAGACCCGCTTCTTTAACCACCTTCGGGCTCCTATGAGGGGGTATGCCGACTAGAAAATCGTATTTTACTTTTTCACCTTTTTCAAAAGTAATTTCTCTTTTTTCCGAATCTATAGAAGTCACTTTAAAGTTTGGATTATAGTTTATGCCGCGCATTTCTAACATTTGCTTCATTGCATTGCCTACAGTTGGACCTGCAACCGGCATAGGCTGAGGCTCTGGAGTATAAATTCTCAAGTCAATTTTGTCTCTCATTCCTCTCTCTCTATAGTAGTAGTCCATGAGAAAAGCAGCTTCATATGGAGCAGCAGGACACTTGAAAGGGAGGCTAGAAATCAACACAATTAATTTTCCACTAGAAAAGCCCTTTAATGCATCTCTTAATTTAATAACTCCATTTAAATCATAAAAATTGTGGGCAGATTGAGCGAATCCAGGAACAGCTTCTAACGCTAGATCTGCACCAAGTGAGATCACAAGATAATCATATGCAAAGTCTTGAACACTTGTTTTTACTAACCTATTTGCAGGGTCAATTTGTAAAATTTCAGCGTTAACATACTCTATCTTTTTTTTATTTAACTTTTCCAAGCTCTTTTGGACTTGAGATGGCTCTCTCCACCCCATTAAAACCCAAACAAACGATGAATTGAAGATGTGTTTTGTATTTTTATCTATAAGGATAATCTTATGCTCTTTACCTAGCCTTTTACGTAATTCGTTGGCAACAACAAGTCCGCCTGCTCCTCCACCTAAAACCAATATATTTTTACCACTCATTTGATCACAACCAAAAGTTTTTTCAGGTTATGACTTTCCTGCTGGAAAGCTCTTTGCTCGAGATTAAAACTTTTCTCGAACAAATCATTGTTACCCGAATGTTATAACTTTATCATTTTCTTCAACAAATTTGACAAAATCGTTCATAACCGCTAGAGGGGAAAGTTGAAAAGTTTTATCTTTCCCTCTGGCTATTAAGCAAGTACCTCAAGCCATTATATGTCCACCGGCATCAATGAAATCTCTTGTAACTTTTTCAACATCGAAAGTTTCATGTTTTATTTCTCCTACCTCGACTCCTTTACTCATGAGAAAAACTTTTACTTCATGGCCTTCAAGAATAGCTGTAAGTCCAAATCTAAAAGCGTTCCAAGCACTTTCAGGTTCATTTGTATTAATTACAATACCTATTTTGCTCATTCTTGTTCTCACCTCCTACCCCGGATTTTTTTAGCTAGTTTTTCATCATCAGCTAATTGCTCAAACAAAATGTCTCTTATAATGCTACAAGCCTGGATGATTTTTGGGTTAGTGATTTTGTAGAAGATATTCACGCCTTCCCTTCTGCTCTCAACAATCTTTTTCTTTCGTAAGAGGGCAAGATGCTGGGATAAATTCGCTTGAGGAATATTAGCCAACGAAGCTAGTTCGGTGACTGTTTTTTCACCATCTCGGAGTATATCCAATATTTCTAATCGCTTGGGATTCGCTAATATTTGACATATTTCAGCATGCAATTCAAAGATTTTTTTGTTTAATTCCGAAACTCTTTGACCCATGGAAGCAACTCTAAAAATTTTAATTCTAATATTCGAATAAATTTATATATATACTTGTTTTTTATTTAAAGACTTTTAAAATAATAATTATAATTATATTAAGGATGGCAGAGTATATTTAGTTCGATTATCACTTGAAAATATAGACTTAGAGGGCTATATATGAAGAAGACAAGTAAATGGAAGTGTGAGCCCTGTGGACATTTAACAGACGAAAAACCTACTGAGGTTTGTTTAATATGCGGTTCCCGTAGTACCGGTGCAGTAAAAATAGTCAGTCAAGAAGGTGAAATCAAACATATAGGGAGAGGAAAAACTGATTAATAAAATGAATACGTTTGAGAGAGACAGTTTTAAATCATTACAATCAAGAGCTATCTTTAATTTGTTAAAACTTTCCTGCTGGAAAGCTCTTTGCTCGAGATTAAAACTTTTCTCGAGCAAGTCATAGTCAACAAATTCTTTCAAAACCTTTAATCGTTAGATATTCCGTGAACCAAGTTTTTTCAGCATCTATTTCTAGTTCACTTGTACTTAGGTGTTGTAGTAGGTACTGAGCAAGCTCAGAATCTAGGAAAATTGGGATATTATCATCTTTAATTTTTAGTAAGTTATATCCCTTTAGTTCCTGCTCTCTGACCAATGAAACGTCAAGGCTAGGCCCGCTTCATCCAATTCCGGCATATATTAAGACTGCTGGATCTGTGACGCCTAAGCTAATTTTTTTCTGTATGTAATGCTTTGCTTTTTCAGTTAAAACTGCTTTCAGGCCATTTTCCAAGAAATTCACTTCCTTTTTATAATTATGTGTTCAAGATTGTTGAACAGTTATGATTAAATATCTTTTTGAACTAATATTTAAGTTTAGTGTTATTCATGGAATTCAGGTCCTTACTAGTATCTAAATGCATATCAGTAAATGATATAATTAAGTGTTTGCTTTGTATCGGAGATACCGAAATCCAAATATTAGAAATTTTAAAAAAACGCGAGGCTACTGTTGAAGAGATAGCTGAAAAACTTAAGATAAATAGGAGTACAGCTCAAAGATGTTTACAAACTCTAGTCGCTACTGGTTTAATTTTCAGAAAAAGTACAACTGAAATTAAAGGGCGTAAATTTATTTACCGTGCAATATCCGAGAGAGAGTTGAAAGAAATATTAAAAAATACAGCTGAGCAATGGTATCAAAAAGTTATGGAATCATTAAAATAGAGGAAGTTAATTTTAAGTGAAAACTAAAAAGCGATGCATTTTGGCATTAATCTAAGGAGGATAGATAAATGAATGAACTAGAAGAAATTCGAAGGAAAAAAATGGAAAAGTTAGTGAAAGAAATTGGTGAAAAGAATCCGAGTGCGCAAAATTATCCAAAGGCACCAATAACTATTACTGACGAAAATTTTGATCAAATAGTTCAACAATATCCTTTGATGGTCATAGACAATTGGGCCCCTTGGTGTTTTCCTTGCAGAATGATCGCTCCAATTATCGAAGAAATGGCTAAAGATTATGCTGGAAAAGTAGTCTTTGGAAAATTAAATACTGATGAAAACCAAAGAACCCCTCTAAAATTTGGAGTTATGGGCATACCAACGCTACTTATCATTAAAAATGGAAAAGAAGTCGATAGAATAGCAGGGGCAGTACCGAGAGAATATATCGAATCTAAATTGCGAAGATATTTGCATGAATGAATCAAATTAAAATCATTTTGAGCTTTAAAGCTTTCTTTAATAATAAAAAAATCGAGGGAGATTAATGGAAAAATATGAAATTCTTGAAATTTTAAAAAACGTATATGACCCAGATTATAAAGATAAGTCCATTGTAGAATTGGGTCTTGTGGATGAAAACACCATAAAAATAAATGAAGACAAAATAGAAGTGGAATATAAAGTGGCAGCTCCATTTTGTCCATTTAGCGCTGCTATCGGAATTATGATTCAGTATGCTTTGGAAAAGAAATTTGGAAAGCGAGTTGATGTGAAAATCCAGCCTGGGCATTATCAAGAAAAACTAGTAGAAGAAATATTGAGAAGCGAAGAAAAAAGAAAAGATTTGCTTAGTAAATTAGAATCTTTTGGAATACTTCAGCGATGTGTAAGAATATAGTAAATGAGATAAATGAATACTGATATCCTAATTATCGGATCAGGACCAGCCGGAATACAGGCTGCGATTTATGCCGCTCGAAGAAAAGTTGATGTAATCATTCTTGGTAAATTAGAAAATAGCTCTTTAGCAAAAGCCCATGTTGAAAATTATTTTGGCATCTCTGGGCCAATAGTTGGTATAGATTTACTAAGGGTTGGAAAAGAACAGGCAGAAAAATTTGGTGCAAAATTTATTGAAGAAGATGCACTGCATCTCGAGCGAAAAGATGACAAGTTTATTGTTAAGACTGAAGGCGGAAAAGAAGTCGAATCAAAAGCAGTAATTTTTGCGATGGGTGTATCAAGAAAAAAACTTGGTGTGAAGGGAGAACAACAATTTCAGGGAAGAGGGGTTAGCTATTGTGCAGAATGCGATTGCGGATTTTTCAAGGGAAAGAAAGTGGCGGTCATTGGAGATGGAAGCGCGGCAGCTAGCAGCGCAATATTACTGGCTAAATATGCCTCAAAAGTCTATTTAATTTCAAAAAAACTTAGCACATCAGAACATTTACAAGATGAATTGAAAGTAGGGAATATTGAAATAATAGAAGGCAAAAGAATAAGCGAAATTTACGGCAACAGTGCAGTCGGTGGGATTAAGCTGGATGGCAGCTCATTGGAAGTAGAAGGTGTTTTCATTGAATTGGGTTCAAAGGGGGTTATAGAGCTCGCTGTCAATGTTGGTTTGCTCCCGGATCCAAGAGGTTACATTCATGTGAATGAGGAACAAAAAACCTCAGTGCTAGGAATTTTTGCTTGCGGCGATATATGCGGTCCTCCTTTACAACTTGCTAAGGCTGTTGGTGAGGGATGTATTGCCGGCATTGAAGCAGCAGAGTATGTAAAAAGAATAAGCAAATTAGAAAAGCAGACTGTTTGAAAATAACCCATCATAAAAAAACTTGGAGGACTAATGTGGGAGCAATATCCGAGAAGGATAAAAAACATTTGCAAAAGATATTTGAAAAGAACGTACAGACCGGAGTAAAAATACTAGTTTTTACTCAAGAAGATAGGCATAGAGAAATAAAAGAGCTTATGCAAGAATTAGCTACTACTTCAAATAAAATTGAAGTTGAATTATACGATTTTACTAGAGATAGCGAAAAGATTAAACAATACAATATAGATAAGATCCCCGCGATTGCAATCATCGGGAAAGAAGATTATGGGGTAAGATTTTACGGCATACCCTCAGGCTATGAATTTTCATCTTTAGTTGAAGATATTATTGATGTCTCTAGAGGAACAACAGATCTCCCTGAAAAAATCAGAAATCAATTAGGATCAATAAATAAACCAATCCATATTCAAGTTTTTGTGACGCCTACTTGTCCTTACTGCCCTAAAGTGGTTAGGCTAGCACACAAGTTCGCAATTGAGAATGATTTAATAATATCGGATATGATAGAAGCCACGGAATTTCCAAATCTGGCATTAAAATATAGAGTTATGAGCGTTCCGAAAACAGTTATAAATGAAAAAATTGAATTTGTAGGAGCGCTGTCCGAAGAGGACTTTCTTGAATATATATTAGCTGCATAACTTTAGAAATTCTAATTAATATTGTTTGAAAATTAATCTAAAATTTCTTTTTTGTTTAGAGTAATTTTTAGTTTTTTGTTCTTTTATAATTATAAATACTAAAGTAAATTATATATTACTATATTATAATATACTAATTTAAATATTTGAAAAAATTAAAATCGTTATTCTCTTTAAAACAAAAGAAGTGAATTAATGAGCCCCAATCAAATCTACAAGAGAATATTTGTCGCGCCTTGGCCCGAATGGATTGGCGGTCTTATTTTAGGGATCTTCTTTATTATTTTCTCTGCTTGGGCATTAACGCCTTTTAACATTTATGGAGGCTATTATAATTGGGGTAGCTGGTTCTACAAACTCACTGGATTAAGTGATTTTTTCCCTGCCTTTAAGGATCCTGCTTCACCACTTATGGCAAAGATGAGCGTGGGCAATTTAGGATTTTTGTTAGGTGTTTTCTCAGCAGCAATACTGGCAGGCGAATTTAAATTGAAAGGAGTCACATCAAAAACTGATTACATAGAAGCGGTTTTAGGCGGCTTTGTTATGGCTTTGGGCGTAGTGTTTGCATGGGGGTGCAACTTCGGAGGCTTCTTCTCAGCTATCACAGCGTTGAGCCTAAATGGCTTTGCTATGATGCTGGGGCTAATTGTTGGCGGCTTCTTGGGTTCTCTATATGTGAATTGGAGAGCAGCGGGGATAGAAATATTGGAGTTGATACCGGTTGAAGCCAAAATCTCTAGCCCATCTACGCCTTCAGATAGTGGTAACAAAACGTGGCTGCCTATTTTACTGATACTTATTCCCATAACACTTGTTGTTTTAATAAATTACTATTATTCTATTAACGGTGCCATTATTTACTCTGGAATTTTATTCATAGGTTTGTTCATTGGTTTTACTGTACAAAGGTCACGGCTTTGCTTCACAACTGCTTTTCGAGATCTCTTTAACAAAAAAGGAGAATTTTTAAGATCATTAAAATTGCAAAGAGCCATAGTACTAGGCTTAATTGTAGCAGCAATAGGTATTGCTGCTTTAAAGGCGAATAATCTCTTAGATAAAGATCTAAATGTAAGCCCAGTGGGATGGATCAATGTGATGGGAGGCATTTTATTTGGGTTTGGCATGGTAATTGCAGGAGCTTGCGGTTCCGGAATGTTATGGCGGACTGCAGAAGGACATTTGAAGCTTGTGATAGCACTTGTTGTTACCACCTTAGCCTTCGTGCCTTTAACGCTATTTATATGGAACTATGCACCTGCATTGGCAGGGCCTAAAATCTTTATTCCAACCGTCTTTGGATGGCCACTTGGTCTACTATTCATTATAGGTCTACTTTCGGTATGGCTGCTAATTTTGAGATGGATAGAACATCAATGGAGAGGTAGGAAATAGATGGGAGTTAAGTTTGAAAAAAAAGATGAGAAATCTTACCTATTAGATGTAAGAGGATATCTATGTCCTTATCCAGTAATCTTTACGAGAAAAGCCCTTCTACAGTTAAAAGAAGGAGATTTCTTGGAGGTCTTTACTGATAATCCCGCTTCTTGTGAAAATGTGCCTAATGATGTTAAGGAAGATGGCCATAAGGTCTTAGCTATTGAACAAATGGGGCGAGGTGAGTGGAAGATAGTTATTAAAAAATAGAGGGGTGAAGAGTTAGCTAGGAAAATGAGAAATTAAAACTTGCCAGTTCTAAAAAATAAAAATTTTTTGAGAGGTGTTAAATTGGAAATAGGTGTAAGCCAAGGCAATATTGAAAAGAAAAATAAAACCTTAACAATATTTTTATTCACGAGCCCATATGGTTTTGAAAATTCCTCGACGGCAGCGCGATTGGCTGAGGCAGCTTTAGACAAAGGTTATTCTGTGAATATGTTCGCTTCGAGCGATGGAGTTTACAATTTTATGGCAGGACAAAAGGCTGTTGCAATTCCGAACATTCAACAAGAGTTTGAAAAACTGATCAATAAAGGGTTAAAGGTATACTTATGTGGTCCTTGTTTAAACTTTCGTGGGATACAGCGCCAGAATCTTATCGAGAATTCTAAACCTAGCTCTCTTACTGAACTTTTTGCTATAATGGGTCAGAGCAATGTATTTCTATGCTTTAGTTTTTAATGGGCAGGTGGTTTTATGGAATCAATTTGCATAATAGTAAGAAAGGCTCCTTATGGAGTCATCCAAGCGGGCGAGGCTTTAAGGCACATTAGTGGAGCAGTTGTTCATAAACTAAAGACTACTGCAGTTTTGTTGGATGATGGAGTTTACCTTGCAAAAGCCAATCAAGCCGGTGAGAATACTGGTTGGCCCTCTTTAGCTGATGGTTTGAAGGAACTGTTGGAAGTTAGTAAGGGCAACCCTCCAAAAATTTTTATTCATGCTGAATCGATGAAAAACAGAGGATTGCACATGACGGACATGATAAAAGGAGCTGAAGAAATCACTGACGACCAGTTAGCAAAAATTTTGAGCGATACTAAAACAGTAATGATATTTTAAAAATAGGGGGAGAAAAATGAAATCAATTCTGATAGTAATATCTAACTCGCAAGATAATGCCATATCTTCATTACAGCTGGCTAATTCAATTCAAAAACAGGGCAATAAGGTTTCCATTTACCTTCTTCAAGACGGTGTATTTTGTTCTCTTGCTAATGAAAATATAACTAAATCAGTGGTGGAAAAAGCCATAGCAAGTGGAGTGGAGTTTTATGTGCTATGCGATGACCTAACCCTTCGGGGGTTTTCAGAAAGGGAGATAATCCCGCAAGTACATGTTTCATCTTATTCTGAGCTGATCGACCTAATGTTAGAAAAATGCGATTTTACCATAGGAGTCCTTTAAGGAAAATCAAAAGAGCAAATATTATTACTTACTGCGGCTTTTTTAATCGATTAATCCAACATTTCTTTATAAATTAGAATTAGAAACAAAAAAAATAAATGATAAATGAGTTATTTCTTTCGCTTTCATTGATATTTTTTGGCTGAAATAAAAACACAATCTGGCTCAATATTTTTAACATCTAAATTTTCAAATTCAGATTCCTTTAGCATGTTTCGTATATCCCTA
>JACRDV010000031.1 GCA_024860865.1 Methanobacteriota archaeon
CAAAAAATCCGCCTTCACTTGCATAAGTACTAGTTGTATAATCTAAACCAATCTGATGAAACATTTTGGCCCAGCCAATCATAGTGCCCCAGTGATATGGGCTGAAGAACTCTGCAGAAGGCGTAACTAACATTACTTCAGCTCCTTTTTTGTTAAATGGAATCTTCGCATCTTCCTTTATCTCATCCCTCATTTCTTCCTCAGCAAGCTCAATAGTTTTAGCAAATGCTTTTGGAGGGATCCCTAAATTATTTCCAATAGTATACACTTTTGCTATCACTTCAGTCACATACTTGGTTTGGACGCCTACAGAAGTCAATAATTCCCTTGCAGCCCATGTTATCTCAGCAGTATCTATTCCATAGGGGCAGTAAAGCGCGCATCGCCTGCATTCGGCACATTGATAAAAATAAGGATATAATAAATCTTTTAGCACCTCTTCCGTTAACTCTTGAGCTCCTGCAAGCTTTCCAAAAAGTTTTCCACCAATTGTATAATATTTCCTATAAATAGACCGCAAAATTTCTGCTCTAGCTACTGGCATATTCCTTGGGTCTAAAGTGTCAATGAAAAAGTGACATTTATCTGCGCAAGCTCCACATCTAACGCATATGTCTAAGTAAAGCTGAAAAGATCTATACTTCTTTCTTAATTCATCCATTTTTTTTATGAATATTTCCTTCCAATTTTGAGGGAGCTTCCAGTCATCAAGCGTCCAATCTCTTGAATATGGTGTTCCCATTACGTCTGTATCTTTCTTTTTTGCTGCCCAACATTTGTATTTTTTAGCTGGAAAGCTTAGATCAATCTTCAATTTCTCACCTACTACTTCTTTTTCTCTATAGCCTTTAGGTCAGCTTCAAATCTCTTTGCGTATTGTTCCCATGACTCTACCTTCACTGGATAATTCCACGGATTAACATATCTTCTAACTCTTGAATCATTCTTTTGGTTTCTTGTTGGACTAAAGAATATTCCAGGTGCATGCACTAGCTTACTGAATGGGAAGTAAGCAATAAGAACCCAAACAAAAAAGAGGTGCAAAAAGAAGAACCAATGTAGTTCTGGAACCACGGGTTTGAAAGCTAATAAGCTGAGCATGTATGCTTTGACTTCTACTACGTTCACTCTGATGTAGTAAGCCAGTAAGTCTCCACTGATAACTATTGCTAATAACAGTAGCAGGGCGAAGTAGTCTGAGAATAATGAGATAAATCTTAGTTCTGGATAAACGAAGCGCCTAATCAGCAGGTAAAGAAGAGCCGCAATTATAAGAAGACCTGAATAATAAAGTCCTGGGATGAAAGCTCCTATTTGGTCTATTGTTCGGAGAGATACTACCCACGAGAGAGATGGCTCAAAAAAATATCGTAACTGCCTTAGAATGATTATAAGTAACATCCAGTGGAAAGCTAATGATCCGAGCCAGAGCCACTTGTTTCCCCTAGTCTCATCTTTTTCAAAGTCATAACTAGTATTCCTAAGTAGGCTTCTAAAGACAAAAATTTCGCTAGCCATGCGAAGGATTACTCCAAGATATGTTTTTGGTTTTTCAAGATATCCACCAGTAACTACTATTTTGAGAGGTACTGGAATATTAGCCCATGAAATTATGCGCTGTACAAAACCTATGACAAAGATAACAAATGCAACATAGGGTACTACAACTCCAAAAAAGAAGTAAGTGAGACTCACTAAATTACCTCCATTTTAATTAAGTATCATTTATATTCTTGGAGGAGATTTTGAGTCAGAATTCATTGAACCTACAAGTGAAGAAAGTAAACCAATAGTTAATACACCCATTTTATAATCTCCTACAACCATGCAAGCTTTTCATATTCATTCATTATCAAATCTACTAATCCGTTATACGTCACTATGTTCACTTTTTTATCTACATCGTTGTCTGTAAATCCCCTTGTTTGTAGGTCTTCTGAAAGAACATAAAATTTTGCTCCTCCTTTCTCTAATAAAGGAGAAGTTTTTCCATTTTCTTTGATTACTGCATGCAAAATTCCATTGCTAACGAGAAAGATTCCAAGTTTTTCTGCATTCAGCCTATCTATTGTTCTTCCGGGAACCCTAAAATCACTTATAAATACACCAAGTTTCATCCCATCACCAAATAATAATTTCTGAATTTGTGATTGCAAGTTTTGCTATATAATTTTGATGGTCACTTAAATAAAAAACAAATTATAATTATCTTTAGTTCACCATTACTCAATTTGAATAAAAAATTAAAAACCCAAACACAAATTATTTTTTTAGAAAAAAGAAACAAAAAATAAAAAAACTCTAAGCATGAATTTTGAAGGGCATGCAGTTTCTACATAAACTTCATTATTTTTACGTTAGAATACAAGTTAAAATGGCTTAACTATCATTATCATTGCTTATTTAATAACCACTAAACTTTATAATTAGTAGTAAACAACATAAACAGTAAGAGTAAAAATATTTTTATATTTTAATAAAAAATAAAAATAAAAAAAAAATTCGTAACTATTTAGCGATATGAAGTTGATTTTATTGCCTCTGCTAACCAATTTAAGGCACTTTATGGAGTAATATTTTTGCTACAAGTTAGCACATCGTCAATTTTGACGACCTGATGCACTTTAATGCAGAATTTACTTCAAATGGCTAAATAGATACAAAAATTCTTTAATAGCAATATAGTCGTCTATAGCAATCTAAGTGATTTTATGGCATTAAGGGATGAAAAACCAACAATAACAGTTGATGTGAAAGGAAAAGTATGCCCATATCCTCTCCTTGAGACAAAATTAACTTTGAAAAAAATGAAAAGTGGAGAAATTTTAGAGGTGATAGTAGACACAGAAGCGGCAGTAAAAACAAGCTTGCCTAACCTCTGCCAAAAAGAAAAACATGAATTTGATTGTATAGAAAAAAGTCCGGGAGTTTGGAACATTTATATAAAGAAAGCCTAAAAAAATTCCTTTTTTCTTTTAATAAAATTAATTAAATAAAATATAAAATTATTTTTTAACTGGCTGACTTAAAATTTCAATCAATACTTTAAAAGCACATAATATAAGTTACACACTTAAAAATTTTTTAAATTTTTTGTTAGATTCGCTGATTATTACCAGATATTCTTCTTCTCCAGCACGAAATCTATTTATATGAACATTTTCCGATTATCAATCGCTATATGCTTATTTTTAGAGGTGTAAAATAATGGCTGAGAAATCCGAAACTCCAATATTAGACGAACTTGAAAAAGGACCGTGGCCAAGTCATGTGACGGAACTGAAGAAAACAGGATATAAAGGACTTCTTGCTCTTTATGAACAGATCTACCAGGACAAAATGACACATTGGGCACACGGTGGCATGGTCGGTGTACCAGGTTATGATGCAGGAGTTATAGGAAGAGTAAGCGATAGACCAGATATCTTAAAAGATGCTCATACATTTAGAATAATAGAACCAGCTGCTTGGTTTTATAAAACAGAATACTTGAGAAAGATTTGCGATACTTGGGAAAAATATGGCAGCGGTTTGATGAATCTTCACGGAGCGACTGGAGATCTGCAGTTAATAGGAATAAAAACTGAAAATATGGTGCCTTGCTTCAATGAATTTGCACAGATAGGATTTGACCTAGGTGGTTCAGCCGGAGACATAAGAACAATGAGTTGTTGCGTTGGACCAGCTAGGTGTGAATTTTCCTGTATAGATACACTTGCAATATACCAAGAGCTAACTATGTCTTACTTAGACGAAATGCATAGACCGAGATTTCCATATAAATTTAAAATAAAAATTTCGGGATGCCCAAACGATGGCGTTGCAGCTACAGCAAGGTCAGATTTAGCAATAATAGGGACATGGAGAGATTCCATTAGAATAGATCAGGAAGAGGTAAGAAAATACGCAAGTGCTGGGTTAAATATCAACGACGTTTGCGCTAAGTGTCCTACAGAAGCTTTGGAATGGAATGGAACAGAATTAAAATTAAACGCAGATGACTGTGTAAGATGTATGCATTGTATAAACAAAATGCCAAAGGCGCTGAGGCCAGGCATCGATAAAGGAGCTACTATACTAATAGGAGGAAGAGCTCGAGGAAGGTATGGTGCATTTCTTGCTTGGGTACTGGTCCCATTTATGAAAGTTAACCCACCGTACACTGAATTAAAAGATCTTATCAAGAAGATAGTAGAATGGTGGGATGAAAATGGAAGAACAAAGGAAAGAGTTGGAGAAACTATCTACAGATTTGGAATGGGAAGATTTCTAAGAGCAGTTGGATTACCAGCAGTTCCCCAACAAATAATTCGCCCAAGGGCGAATCCATTCTGGTTCTATTGGCCAGGAGAGGTAAAATAGAGAGGTGAAAAAAATGTCCACTCAGCAGCCTATAAAATTGGACTTTGGAGTTGTTCACTACGACCTAATGCTTCCTCCAATTATTAAGAGAAACTATGGAAAATGGAAGTATCATGAAATAATAAAGCCGGGTATTTTAAAACATGTTTCTGAAACTGGAGAAGAGTTTTATACTGTAAGGGCGGGGGCGCCAAAATTCGCAAGTGTAGATACAGTAAGAAAGCTTTGCGATTTGGCAGATAAATACTGCGATGGGTATCTAAGATTTACCAGCCGACATAACATAGAATTCCTTATTTCTAAGAAAGAAAACATTGATGGATTGATAGCAGATTTAAAGAAAATGGGACTCCCAGTTGGTGGGACTGGAAATTCTATGGCCAGCATAATACAATGTACTGCTTGGATGCATTGTCACACAGCAGCTACAGACGCAGCAGGGATAGGAAAGTCGGTATACGATGGATTATTCGAATACTTCCAAAGGATGGATTTGCCAGCAAAGCTAAAAATCGCGATCTCAGGTTGTTTAAACATGTGCGGCGCAGTTCACTGTTCAGATATAGCGATTTTGGGAGTCCACAGAGTTCCACCCAAAGTAATAGACGAAATAGTATCGAAGGCATGTGAGATTCCTAGCCTGATTGCAGTCTGCCCAACCTATGCAATTAAACCGAACCCGAAAGCTAAAAGCATAACAATAGATCCAGATAAATGCATGTACTGTGGCATTTGTTATGGAATGTGCCCCGGAGTTCCACTAGCAGATCCGAAAAATGATGGTGTTTCAATTTGGGTAGGAGGAAAAGTCTCAAGCACTCGAAGCGGTCCAATGTTTTCTAGATTAGTTGTTCCGTATCTGCCAAATAATCCACCCCGATGGCCAGAAGTGGTCGATGTAGTGAAGAAAATAGTAAATGTATGGGTCGATGGTGCAAAGAAGGACGAAAGGATGGGAGAATGGATAGAAAGAATAGGTTGGGGTAGGTTCTTCAAAATAACAGGGATACCATTTACTGATAAACACATCGACGACTATGTATTTGCAATTCCATCTATGAGTACTGGTGCTCAAGTTAGATTATAGCTTGAACTCTTTTTTCTTTATTTTAATTTGAAAACTTAATCAGTTATGTACTTTAAAACTAGGTATTTAATAAGTCTCTCAAAATAAAAACTCTCATCAGAATGGTTTCTTTTCCTTTACTACGATTTCAAGGCCCTCTACTGTTATTGCTCCAGTTGGACAGCTGTTAACTACTTCCTCGAGGTTACAGCTATCGGACCCCTCTGATTTGAGAACAATTGCTTTTTCTCCCTCTAACTTGAATACATCAGGACACAAACTTTCGCAGGTTCCACAGCCTTGACAGGCTCCGTAATCTATGTTTATTGCTACCATGTTTATTCTCCCTCTAGACACCGTTTTATAATGTTAATAGTTTTATAAAATTTTCCCTAATCGCAATTGAACATTATGCAGTATAAACACGAAACCATATGTGACAAAAATAAATATTATTAATTTTAATTAAAAACCATGAATAAAAAACCCATATCAATTATGTGGGAATCTACTATTGCGTGCGGTCTCGCTTGCAAGCACTGCAAGGCTTCTGCTAAAAAAACTCCAGATCCTGATGAGCTTTCCACAGAAGAGGCAATGGATCTAGTTGACCAAATGGTTGAATTTGGCAAACCTTACCCAATTTTGCGCATAACAGGCGGAAATGCGCTGATGAGGGACGATATATTTGAAATAATAAAGTGTGCAAAGGGTGAAGGGTTAAATGTTACAATAGCCCCTAGCACTACGCCTCTTTTGAATAGGGAGAATATAACAAAGCTAAAAGAAGCAGGAACTGATGTAGTTGCGATAAGCATAGATGGAGCAGATGCTGAATCGCACGACAATTTCAGAGGAGTCAAAGGAACTTTTGATACAATGGTTAAGGCAACACAAATTATGAATGATGTGAAACTGCCATTCCGTCTTCTCACTACAGTAACAAAATTCAACGTCCGCAACTTACCCGAGATATTTTTGCTCAGTAAAAGACTCGGTGCCATTGGATGGTATTTGTATATGCTTATCCCAACCGGAAGGGGTAAGATAGAACACGGAATAAGTCCAGCCGAATTTGAGGATGTTTTTAACTTCATTTATGATTTAATGAAATATCGTGTGATGACAATAAACGCAATAGCGGGAAGCGAACCATTCAGAAGAGTTGCCATAATGAGAAGGCTTGTAGAAGAAGGCAAATTGAACGAAGAAGTGCTGAGATTGGGCGAGCTTTATCGCTTTTTGAAAAATAAGCTTGACAATTTGCTGAGCTCTGGATCGTTCGAGAAAATTGAAGTCTCAGCTAAAAAAAAGCATAACAACTTCGGTAAGGGCATATTCGTTTCAAGAAATGGTAGCGTATATCCAAGCAGTTTCATGCCGATAGAGATTGGAAATGTTCTAAATGATAGGTTAGCGCACATATATGCAAGCGCAGAAATTTTGAGAGATTTGAATAACACAAAAAAGCTTAAAGGGCGCTGTGGCATCTGCGAGTTCAATGACGTTTGTCGTGGTTCGAGGTCGCGTGCTTATGCTGTTACAGGCGACTATCTTGCTGAAGACCCTTACTGCGCTTACCAACCAGGGACAGTAGGAAAGAGAGAAGGAAATGAAGCCATTCTTCAAGAATTACGTGTTACTAATTTTAGTCGTCAAGCACCTTCACTTTAGAAAGTTCTGCTTTTCTAACTTAATCCTGACTTCAAAATTACCAAAAACCAGCCAAAGCCAAAGCAAAAAAGTAAATATACTTTATTGGAGTCAACTGTTTTTCTCGTAATAAATCATTTAAATGCTCAATTTCTTCCTCGATAATTTTCTCTACTTTAGAAACTTCTGCCCTTTCTAGCTCCATGTTTTCCTCTATTGCTTTTCTTAGTTCTCCATCCTTTAAGATAACGTTGGGAAGAGTAACAACAGCAGGGTCAACATTTCCAAAGGGTGATACATCAACGATAAGAAGGGGTGAACTTCTATTTAACGAGGTTATCATATTCGGGGTGACCCTATAGTGTGATGCTAAAGTGGCACATATCAGTACATCAGCCTCTGAAAGTACTTCGCCAAGCTGCTCATATCTTACTGCCGTACCTCCAATTTCTTCCGCGGTTCTAACGCCTAAATCGTAATTTCTATTGACAATGATTAATTCTGGATCGTGCTTAAGTAGTGCCTTGGCCACTTTCCGTCCCGCTAATCCTGTGCCTAGCAGGACTACCGTTTTTCCCTTTAATGTAGGTAGTTCCTCGAGGATATATTTAACAGCCATATCCTTTATAGCAATTGAACCTTCAATTTTCGTTTCTAAGCGCACCCTTTTACTTACTTGGATAGCCGAATTAAACAATAAGTCCATATACCCGCCTACTGCAGACTTTTCTTTAGCCAAACGGAATGCAGCTTCAACCTGCATCGGGATATACGTTTCTCCTAAAACCCTGGATTCAATGCTACCAACCAATCTAAATAGGTGCACAACTGCATCCCTGTCAAAATATATCTCAAATAAATCTTTCTCCAACACATTTTTTGAAAAAAGTAATAATAATGAGTCGACTTTCTCTTTATCAGCAATTAATACGTAAACTTCGACTCGTGTGCCTGTTTGGATTAAGACACATTCCTTTAAATTTGAAAGGTTATAGAATTCTGAGGGTTCTTTAAACCTAAACTGCTCAAAATTAGCATAGGGAATTTTCATGTGATGGAGGGAAAGACAAACTAAGTGCATAATTATACTCTTTCAATAACTTATACAAAGAAGTTATTTGTGTTATAAAGTATACTTATATGGTAATCCTTCAATTCTCCGTAAACAACGCGGCTAAATTCTGAACTGGCTAAAGCAATGAGTATCCTTCGGTGGTTTTATGGATGTTAATTTAATTTAAGCTTTTTTAATTAGAAAAACTCTGTGCTAAAAAATTATCTTAACTTTCTCTTAAAACACGAAACAGATAAAACCTATTTTAAAAATTCTAAGACAGAATCTGTTGGAACCGCATTCTGATCTAGACCGAGCTCAGCAGAATCAACTCCAAGACTCAAACCTAGCAACTGTGGATAAAGTAAGCTTGGGATATCATATGTTTCTCCATGGACTTCTTTAATTTTGAGCTGCTGAGAGTCGTACATAATATTACAAAAAGGGCAGATGGTAATGATGCAGTTTACACCAGCCTCTTTAAAGTTTGCCAATTTTTCTCGCGCTAATTTTGTAGCTAAGTCTTCATTTACAGAAAGCAATGGACCGCCACAACACCGAAGTCTATCTTTGTATTTAACACTCTTGGCGCCAGTTAATTCAATAAGCTCATCCAAATGCTTTGGCATTTCCGGGTCATCAAATCTGATATAATCTGACGGCTTTAAGAAGTGGCAGCCATCATGAGCTCCAACATTTAATCCATCAAATTGTTTTTTAATTTTATTCTTTATTTTATCAATGCCATAATCCTGAACCAGCATTGTAACGAAGTGTTTAATTTCAATTTTTCCTTTAAACTCGAGATCAACTGTTTTTAAAATTTCATTAATCTCATCACGAAGGTGTTTTTTATCTTTTAATGTTTTATTTGCTTTAATTAATGAAGTATGGCATCCGTTGCAAAGGACAACCATATCCAGACCCATCTCTTCTGCTTTGCAAATATTGTAAGCAGAGCTGGCCAACCAACCATTATATAACACAGATTCAATTTGCAGACCACAACAGCTAGCTCCAGGGATATCCACTAACTTAATTCCTAAAGCTTGAGCAACCTTTCTTGTTGAAAGGTCATAATGATTTAACCTAAATGGGATTGTGCAACCGAGAAAGTATGCATATTCCATTTCTATTCCTCTTTTGGCAATACTTTCTCAAGCCCAGCTTTCTTTAAGACTTTCTTCATTTTTTCAATGTCTACTGGCTCCACTGCAGGTAAACCCAAGTCTGCTCTTGCTTCGTTTTCAAAGTCAGTGATTTCTGTCACTCTTCCAATTTTATAAACACTTTCTGCAATCATTTTTATTCCATTTGGTACGTAACCCTGCCTAGCTGCAATGTTTCGAAGAGCTCTTATTACCATAGCTGGTTTTACATCGCGCGGACATCTTTCATAACAATTATAGCAAAATGAACAAAGCCAAATAACATTACTAGAGAGCAACTCATCTTTAAACCCAAAAATAGACATACGGATAATCTCATGTGGTCGAAAAGTTGCCTCTAACTCTGCAACTGGACAACCACCACTGCAAGTACCACATGCATAACATCGAAGGAGATGGTCTCCACCTTCTTCTTTTAAGACTAAGTTTTTGAAGGCGGGATCAATACGTTTTGGCGAAGGTTTTTCAGCCACCATATAGATTCTCTTTTTCCTAAGTTATCGAATGAGAGATATAAAAAATTATATAAATTTAATCTGACTCGATTTTTCTCACTATTGCTCTAGAAAAACAGTCTAACCTAAGGGAAAAATGAAGAAGAACTCCTTTGCAATGACTCCAGCTGAAACCTTTTAGGAAGGCTCGAGGAGGCAATTTGCACCAAATGAGTTCGACCGACCCTATGGGAAAACTGTTTATTTATGGAGCATTATCGAGATGAAAAAATGACATTGAACCCAAAAACATCGGTGCTAGTAATTGGCGGTGGAGTTGCAGGCATTTATGCTTCCCTTGAGCTAGCCAAACAAGGCTATAGAGTCCACCTCGTTGAAAGAGAACCAACTATTGGAGGACGTTTGGCCCAAGTTTTTAAGGTATTTCCGACCGATGAGTGCGCTGCATGACCATTAACACCACTGATGGCAGAGGCAGCCAGCCACCCAAATGTAACATTGTATACCCTTTCTGAAGTCAAAGAAGTCAATGGCAGAGCTGGCGACTTTAAGGTTAAAATCTTAAAACATCCGAGATACGTTGACGAAACAAAGTGCACAGGTTGCGGGGCATGTTATGAGGTTTGCCCAGTTGAAGTTCCAAATGAATTTGATATGGGTTTGGGCGTACGGAAAGCAATATACGTTCCATTTCCACAAGCAGTTCCACTAACTCGAGCAATAGATAAAGAGCACTGTGTAAATTGCAGAATGTGCATTGGAAGGTGCAAACCTAAAGCAATTGATTACGATATGCAACCTCAATTAGTCGAAGTTAATGTCGGCTCAATAATCGTTACAACTGGGTACGATGAGTTCAAGCCAGATATAAGGAAAGAACTTGGATATGGCATTTACCAAAATGTTATAACAACTCTTGAATTCGAGCGTTTGGCCCATGCAACTGGTCCAACTGAAGGACACATAGTCAGACCTTCTGATGGAAAAGCTCCTCAAAGAGTCATATTTGTGCAGTGCGTCGGAGCTAGAGATCTTAAGATTAACAAAGCGTTTTGCAATAAAGCTTGTTGCATGTATGGAATGAAAAATGCTGGCATTGTAAAGATGCACTATCCCGATGCAGAGGTTTATGTTTCTTACATAGATATCAGAGCAGCAGGAAAACTTTTCGAAGAATTCTATCAAGCTAGAAAAGACCAATGGGGCATTAAGTTCGTAAAGGGTCGAGCTTCAAAAATCGTCGAGGACCCAAACACAAAGAACCTTATTGTGTCATTAGTTGATATGCAAACTGGCGATATAAGAAAACTCGAAGCGGATTTGGTCGTTCTAGTTGCTGCCTTTGAGCCGGCAAAAGGGACCGAAGAAATTGCAAAAATTCTTGGGCTTAAAATCGCAGAAGATGGATTTTTTGAGGAAAAACATGCTGTTGTAGCTCCGAATGAAACAGCTATCTCCGGAATTTACCTCGGAGGCGTTAGTCAAGGTCCTAAAGATACTCCAGATTCAATTTGTCATGCAAGAGGTGCAGCCTCAGCATCAACGCTCAACCTAGGAATTCCACCTCAATTAAAAGAAGTTGAAGTAAAACCAGAATTTGAGTTGTCAGAAGAACCAAAAATAGGCGTTTTTGTCTGCCACTGTGGTGGAAATATCTCAAACTATGCAAATGTTCAGGAACTCAGAGAATATGCAGAAAAATTGCCAAGCGTTGCAGTTGCTAAAGATTATGTGTTCATGTGCTCAGAGCCTGGCCAAAAATTGATCAAAGAAACAATTGCTGAGAAAAAGTTGAATAGAATAACGGTAGCCGCTTGCACACCAAGAGTTCATGAGCTTACCTTCAGAAAGTGTTTAATAGGAGCTGGACTCGATCCCTACTACTTCGAGCTTGTCAATATTAGAGATCAAGATTCACTAGTCCATATGAATCAACCGAAAGAAGCCACTGAAAAAGCAAAAGACTTAATTCGCTCTGGAGTTGCAAGAGTTGTTAAACTTGAGTCAGTTCCATCAAGAGAAATCAAAGTTCAGCAAGTCGCTTTGATTATTGGCGCAGGCATAAGTGGAATACACTCAGCGCTAGACCTTGCAAATAGAGGCTTCAAAGTTTATTTAATTGAGCGCGAAGCTGAGATCGGCGGCCGAATGAAAAAGTTATACAAAACATTCCCAACAAACGATGAGACAGAAAGGCTATTAAAACCACTTATTGAAGAAGTCAAAAATCATTCCAATATCAAGTTGCTAACCTCTACAGAAGTAATAAGCTCAAGCGGAACCATCGGTGACTTTGCTGTGATAGTGAAACAGGGTTCTAAAGAAATAGAGCTTAAAGTTGGCGTAATAATTCTAGCTACTGGTACATCAGAATACGAACCAGCGCACGGTGAGTTTGGATACAAAATAAATCCAAATGTTATAACCCAGCTTGAACTTGAGCAGCAATTAAAAGAAGGGAAGTTCGAAAAACCAAACAATGTCATAATGATACAATGTGTTGGTTCAAGGCAAAAAGAGGGGAATAAATACTGCTCTAGAATTTGCTGTAACGTAGCTCTGAAGAATGCAATGATTATCAGAGAGAAATATCCAGAAGCAAACGTGTATATTCTCTACAGAGACTTAAGGGCCTATGGCAGACGGATGGAAGAGTATTATCAGAAAGTACAAGAAATGGGCGTTATGTTCATTGAATATGATTCTGAAAAGCCGCCTGAAGTTACTGAAGATCCTTCCACAAAAGAGCTAATTGTTAAAGTCGAAGATGCTGTTATCAGAAGAACAATTGAAATTCCTGCAGACAAAGTTGTTCTTTCCGTCGGCACCGTTCCACAGAAAGGAATTGAAAGAGCCTGTGAGCTGTTTGGAATTACAAGAACTGCAGATGGATTTCTTGAAGAAGTTCACTTAAAACTTGAGCCGAATGCCACAAGAGCTCCTGGAGTTTACATAGCCGGTTCTGCTGCTTTTCCAAAAGACATACCGGATTCAATATCAATGGGAAGAGCTGCCGCGTCTGTTGCATCAATTCCACTAGTAAACGGTTTGGTAAAACTTGAATTGGTAACAGCATTAGTTGATGAAAAAATTTGCGTGGGCTGTGGGATCTGTGAAACAATTTGTCCATTCGAGGCAATTAGAATCGAAGAAACCCCAAAGGGAAAAGTTGCCGTAGTAAACGAAGTTAAATGCAAAGGCTGTGGCCAATGTGTTGCTGCATGCCCGATTGGAGCTATGAGTTTACGTTACTGGAGAGATGAACAAATACTAGCATCGTTAGAGGCACTTTTAGCGGAGTAGGAGTGAATTAAATGGTCAATGAAAGAATTGTTATATTTGCTTGTATGAAATGAGGTTATGCAGCAGCGGATTTAGCCGGCACAATGAAACTTCAATATAATCCATCCGTTCGGATGTTAAGATTACCTTGCACTGGACGAGTTGATGTTCTTCACGTCTTAAAGGCCTTTGAGTTAGGTGCAGATGGAGTTATGGTCGTTGCATGTAAAAAAGGAGAGTGCGCCTTCGAGACCGGAAACTTAGCTGCAGAGAGAAGGATAATGTTTGTTAAAAAATTATTAAATCAACTTGGACTTGGGAGCGATCGAGTCAACATTTATTTTTTGTCTTCGGGAGAAGCGGATAAATTTGTAGCTGCAGTTAAAGATATGGTTGAAAAAGTTAAAAAACTTGGACCTAGCCCATTGAAGAAGTAAAGAGTGAGAATATGACAAAGGTTGCAGCATTTGTATGTAGTTGCGGTGAAGAAATTTCAAAGAATGTTGATGTAGATGCTGTAGTTGAGCACATCAAAAAAATGCCATCTGTTATTGCGGTTAAACATGACTCTTTATGTTTACCTTCTGGAAAAGAAGTTATTCAAGAAACTCTTGCTAGAGAAGATGCAGAAAGGGTTGTTATTGCAGGATGTTCTCCGAAGTTAAATGAAATTTTGTTTAAAAGGGTGTTAAAAGACTCGAAGCTAAACCCATATTTATTAGAAATGGCAAATATTAGGGAGCAATGTGCATGGGTCCATCCTGATAAGAAAAATGCTACTGACAAAGCTAAGGCTTTAGTTTCCGCTGCAATTGAAAAAGCTATGAAACTTGAACCTATCGAAAGCGCAAGCTTTACAGTGAATAATTCTGTTTTAATCATTGGAGCAGGAGTTGCTGGAATCCAGGCAGCAGTTGATTTAGCTGACCAAGGTTTTAAAGTTTATTTAGTTGATAGAAACCCGACTATCGGTGGCAATACAAACCGACTCTATATGGCTTTCCCAACTGATGATTGTATATTTTGTGTTGCGTCTTCAAAAATTTTGCCGGGAATCAGAAAGTGCTTGTATAGGTCTAGTTTAACTTTACATCCGAATATTGAAGTGTTAACTTACTCTGAAATTAAAAAACTTGAAGGTTCGGTAGGAAATTTTAGAGCAACTATTGAGAAGAAACCTAAGTTTGTTGATGAAAGACTTTGTATTGCTTGTGGGCGATGCTCAGAGGTCTGTCCAATTGAAGTCCCTAATGAGTTTAACTTTGGTATGAATAAAAGAAAAGCAATTTACATTCCTTTCTCAAACGCAATGCCTTTTACCTATATAATCGACGAAAAAAACTGCAAATTCGAGGCTTGTGGAAAATGCAGAAATATTTGTCCAACTAGGGCTATCAATTTCGATCAAACAACAACTGAATTAGAACTTAAAACAGGAGCAGTTATTGTGGCAATTGGCTTTGAAGAGTATGTGCCGGATAAAATAAGTGAATATGGGTTTGGAATTTACAAAAATGTTGTAACCCAGTCTTATCTTGCGCGAATGCTCGATCCAACTGGCCCTACTCACGGGAAAACAGTTAGGCTTTCTGATGGAGAGGAAGCTAAAAGAATTTTAATGATTCAATGTGTTGGATCGCGCGATAAAAAAACTAATTGGTATTGCTCCGGCATTTGTTGTATGTTTGCTCTAAAACACGCCATTTTGATGAAAGAAAAGAATCCTGATACCGATATAATAATCTCCTATATGGATATCCGTACTCCTGGTGATTATGAAAGCTACTACAATAAAGCTAGAGAATTGGGTGTAACTTTTCTTAGAGGAAGGCCTGCAGAAATAGCTGAAGATCCTCAAACCAAGCAAGTAATTGCCAAGATTGAAGATACTGTATCGGGCGGAACGGCTGAGTATCCTGTAGATCTAGTTGTATTATCATCTGCTCTTGTCCCATCAAAAGGAACTGAAGACTTGGCTAAAATCCTGAAAATTGAAGTTAATGGAGAAACTGGTTTTGTTAAGCAACTCTATCCAAAGTTAAAGACGGTTGATACACGAATAAAAGGTATTTATGTTTGCGGAGCAGCCACTGGACCAAAAGACATCCCCCAGTCAGTAACTGAAGGCAGTGCAGCCGCATCTAGAACTGCTTCGATCCTAACTCAAGGGACGTCAAGAGATTTAGCTATTGCAGTTGTTGATGAAAATGCATGCATTGGTTGTGAAATATGCGAGAAAGTTTGCCCACATCTTGCTATTAGAATGATTGCAAAAGATGAAAAAAAGATTGCGCAAGTCAGCGCGCTAGAGTGCAATGGATGTGGGGTTTGTTCAGCTAATTGTTTGATTGGAGCTATTCAATTAAAGCATTCTGGGTTAGAACAACTTTTCTCTTATCTTAGCGGATTATTAACCGAAGTAAAAAAGAATGGGCTTAGGCCAATTATCATTTGTTTTGCATGCGATGAATGCGGATATGCTGCAATCGATGTTGCCGGCATAAATAAATTGCAATATCCAGCAAATGCCTTCGTAGTTAGAGTACCTTGTTTAGGCAGAATTTCAGCTCTGGAGATATTCAAAGCCCTGGAGGGAGGAGCTGATGGTGTTCTGTTAGTTGGGTGTATGCCGGATAGGTGCCACTATGTTAGAGGGAATCAATGGTCTCAAGTTCATCTTGAAATAACTAAAGCTATACTTAGAGCAATCGGTCTAAACGAGAATAAAGTCAATATGTGTACCTTGCTTTCAGCTGAACCTACCAAATTTGTGGATGCTATAAATGAGATGATCAAAAATTTAAGCAGTAGTTGATATTCATGGAAAAACGAGAAACAATCCTTGAGATAATAAAGAACTTTGCAGGAATAGAAAGAGCTGTAAAGCCAATTATTGATGTTAAGAAAGAATTGATAACAACTCAAAACGAATTATCAAAACTAATATTGTCGCTTGAATCCTTTAAGGCAGGATATGCCTCAGAATTTAACTCTTTATTAATTAAAGAATTAGTTAAAAAAATAAAGGCTCCTGAGATTTTAGATATTTTAAAAACTTTTGCAGAAAAAGAGAAACTCCAAGAATTAATCGATATTGTTGTTTCTATTAAACAAGAAAAAGAGCGCGAAAAAGAAAAAGCAATAGAAACAACAAAAAAAGTAAATGTTTTGGTTAAAAAATTTTCTGACTATATCTCCAGCGCATCATTTGATGAATTATCAAAAAAAATGAAAGAGATATACGATCTAATTAATTATCCTAGAGTGTTAACTGTTTCTGCAGTATTTCAAAAATTACATAGAGAGAAAAAAATCTCTGACCAAAAATTTCGAGAACTTTTTAAGGATGAAATCCTTTTGCAACTAGAAAGAGGCTCTATACTATTTGCTTTAGATAGAATAGGTCATATGACCTCGATTAAGGTATTTGAAACAACTGGAATTCTGCCGGACAAGGCTTATAAACACTTATGCGTTCTTAAGCGCGAAAATAAGATTCAGATTATTAGCGAAGAGAATGGCCATGAAGTGTTTGCAGCAGTTAAAGCACTTTCACCTGAAGAAGCTTCGTTAAAACAAATTTGTTTAAAAGCTATTGTTATTGGAGAAGAAATACTAAATTTAAAAACAAGGTCAGCTAATCTGAATGTTGAAGTTATTGGTGAAGTCTTAAGGTCAATTGATAATATTCAAAGCCAACTAACTGAGCTGAGTCAAACGACAATCGCAGGTGTTATACTATCCAAAAACGCAATCGAAAAAACGCTCTTAGATGTTAAGCAGTTAAGAGCTCATTTAGGAGGATTTATAGAAAAAATTCCAACTAAACCGCGAGTTAGCATAGAAACACTAAAAGCATTCGAAGTTCCGGAAGGCCTTGAAGGATATGGATTAGTTAAATGGGAATTTGAAAAATGTATTGGTTGTAGGATTTGCATCGATGTTTGCCCGCATAAAGCTCTTAACTTTAACACGCTACTTCCTTTATCTGAGGCAATTGCTGCGGTTGAAAAATTTCCGGAAGACAAAAAACTAAAAAAGAAAGCATTGTTTTTTGATATGATCAAAAAGCTTGCTGTAAAAATACCGACTGAACCAATCAAGTTTCCAGAAATAGCATTTGGCTATGGAAAAGTCGAATATGACCTTTTAAAATGCCTTGCTTGTAAGAATTGTGAGCAAAGCTGTCCATTGGATGCAATTAAAGTAATGCCTATTTTTGACCTCCCATCTCTAATGGTTCCTTCCAAAAAGTAGTTTCTGATTCATATTCATAATTATTTTCGTTTTCTGTAAAAAGAGTATCCGCATCCAATGACTATATCCTGCGGTTCATAAGGAAATTCTCTGCATGATTTAGGTCTGGTATTATATATCCGGCAAAAAGCCAAATCGCCTTTATAAAATAAAAAGGGGCACATTATGCCAATGGCACAACATTTACCACATCTTTTACATTCTCCTATGCGAGAGTAACCATCTGGTTTAAATCCCAAATATATTCGCACGAACTTGCTAATTTTCCATAATTTAGCCAAAATGGTTCCTCTAAAGTTAATTTCACAATTTAGGGTAATAGTATTATTGTTTTTAATTCTTGCAAAGGATTAACTTTTACTTTTCCTCTTTTTCAAAAACATTTTTCGGCTCCTTTGGAGGATACCCGAGATCCACTAAAAGCGGCACCTTCAGTCCCTTTGCATCCGTTGCTTTAAGTCCATTTAAAAACGTATCCGCGTCTCTAAATGGCATAAAAAATGTTAGCTCATCAGTTTGGAATTTTCCGTATATTCTTGCTCCAGAACAAGGCAATACTAAATTTGGTTTGCCATTATTGTATACATACACTGGACCATAAGCACAAGGAGTTGCATTTGGCCCAATTACAAAATTTATATTTTCGCCAGTCTCATGGACATACGCATGTACGCAACGCATTGCTTGCCAAGCATTAACAAAAAGAGCAATAAGATCGGGTGTAAAGCGCACTTTACTTAGAGGCCCAACTATTATACCTTTACTTTTTAGTTTTGGTTTTAATTCAATCTCTTTTTTAGCTATTTCTTCATTTTTTGCGTATCTCATTTGACTTATTATGTTTTTTTCTTCTATCTCAGCCATGCCAAAACTTATTTTTTCAAATATGCAAGCTAGTTCCTCTTCTGTTGCACCAACAACATAGCCACCTGTGCTTGCAATCTTCAGCATTTGACATGAGTATATCTTCTTCTTTACCAATGCCACCCCTTTTAATTCGTTCTCATCCTTTACAAATTTCCAAGCGACTGGATATTGCTCTAGTCTCAACAATTCAGTAATATTTTGTTCTAACTCTCTATAATTCGCCATGAAGATACCTTTTTAGTGATTATTCTGCAATAGACTTAAAAGTTCTCTTTTAAAATAAGTATAGTTTATATATTATTTTGATGATGAATGAGTCTAAAAATAACATAAATTGTGGGGAAAAAATTGAGTGACGATGAAATCAAAGAAATATTGAAATTAAAAAGTATCGCAGTAGTTGGTCTCTCAAAAGACTCAAATAAACCTGCACATTATGTTCCCAAATATATGAAAGAAAAAGGCTATAAAATAATACCAGTTAACCCAACAGCGACTGAAATTTTAGGCGAAAAATGCTATAAAAATTTAGTTGAAGTCCCAGAGAGCATTGATATAGTGAATGTTTTTAGGCCTTCTCAAGAAGCTTTGCCCATAGTAAAAGATGCGATAAAAAAGAAGGTCAAAGTAATTTGGATGCAAGAAGGCATAACTAACGAAGAAGCAGCACAAGAAGCGGTGAAAAATGGATTGAATGTTATCATGGACAAATGCATAATGAAAGAACACAGAAAATTAATTGGGTAATTGGAAAAATCGAATATAAATCTTCAGATTAGAGTAATGGACCGGTCGGGATTTGAACCCGAGGCCTCTGCCTCTCTCGGTAGCTTGCGAGGGCAGCGATATTGGCCAGATTATTAACTCTGTCTTCCAGTCTGATCTACCGGCCCTCAAATTAATTTCAGTTCTTTATCAATTTAAAATTTGTCTAACTTTAGATTTGAATCCTTTCAAACCCCTTAATAACATTTCTTTGATATGGACTACATCATTCAAACCATAAGCAGGGACTGTTTTAATTTTTGGTTATAAGTTATTCATAGAATTCAAAAATCTATGAAGTTGCTAAACATAATTTGCTAATACAAAATAATGCGAAAAAACTTAAGACGAGAAAAGAAATTGAGAGAATTGGAACTGAAACTAACAAAATACTCTACCAAAGTTAACTGGCAACCACTATCTTTAATATAGCTAAGCAAACCATCAATACAGCAAAACCTACTAAAGCCCAATTAATTTCTTGCTCCATGATTTTCTATCTCTGATATTTATAAAAACCTTATTTATCAAATCCAATATTAAAATAGTTTTTGCGACTATTTGTGGGTTGGTCAGACTATTATTTTAATAATTTTGTTGTTTAAATTAACAAACAAATTTAGCGGTAAATCCTCTACATTAAGCTTAAAAGCCAAGTAAAATAGAATATGTTTTATATTAGATACTGAAATTAATCACGAGGAGGTCTGATTATATGGCAATTGTTGTGGAAACAAGAGTTAGAGAGTTATTTCCTGAAGGTATACGACTAGGCTCAGATGCTATCGAGGGATTAGATCAGATAGTGAAAGACCTTATAAAAAAAGCAGTTATGCGATGTGAAGCCAACGGAAGAAAAACTGTAAGAAAAGAAGACTTCTAAAAATTTTTCTTTCATTTTTCTTTTTTAAAAAAATTTATTAAAAAGTTTTTTCATGTATATTTACTCTGTAATTTTTTATTTCTAGTTAAAAAGCTAAAATATTTTAGATTGCACCTTGATTATCATTGTAGGTGTAACTATCAAGTTAACTTTCGTATCATGTTTCTCTATAGGTACTTTATCTACAATTTGAACATCGTGAACTGTTGTGATAACAGGAATTTTTCCAAATTTTTGTTGAACAGTGCTAATTTCTCTGTCTCCAAAACCTCCGGATTTTCCGAGCCTGTATCCGCTTTTATCTACAGCAACGCATCCAGTAACAATTAAATCAGGTTTCAATAATTCTCTCAATTTTACTCCATACTTGAATGCACCTTCAATTGTAGAAGCAAAATTTTCTTTTCCTTTAACTTTCTCAAAATCGATCTGCAGGTAACCATGTTTAAGTCTAGGTGAAGCCATGATTAGGATTTTACCATCTTTTAAAACAAATTCTCTCACTTTCTTCTGAGCAAAATCAGGATTAGCGACTATCACTTTTGCCTTTTTCCATTCTTCTAATTCCCTCACTCTTTCTGCAGCTTTGTCACTCCCACTAA
>JACRDV010000032.1 GCA_024860865.1 Methanobacteriota archaeon
AGAGCTTGCTTAGAACTTTTCAAAAGAAATGATTGTAGAATTCTAATCATTACAAAGTCTGATTTAATACTCCGTGATATTGGTCTCCTTAAGGATATAAAAACAGCAGTGACATTTACCGTAACGACTCTCAATGAGAAAATAGCTAAAAAACTTGAACCAAATGCGCCAAAACCAATTGATAGGTTAAAAACAGCCAGTAAGTTGGCAAAAGAAGGTATCCCTGTTGGAGTTCGGTTGGACCCAATCATCCCCAGCTTGAATGATGCCAATCTAGAATCAATTATAAAATTTGCTAAAGAAGCAAATATTATTCACCTTGTTACTTCAACATATAAACCCCGACCTGATAATTGGAAAAGACTCAAAAATGCTTTTCCAGAGATTGCTACAAAACTTGCACCTCTTTACTTTGAAAAGGGCGAGCGCCACCACAACTCTTGGTATTTACCTAAAGCAATTAGATTAAGTTTAATGAAAGAAATAAAAGAACTCTGTGCTAAATACAACCTAACTTTTGCAACATGCCGTGAAGGTTTTCCTGAGCTTAGTACTGCAAAATCATGCGATGGGAGTCATTTAATTAGCAATTAAAAAATAGAATAAGTCAATCTACCAATCGTTTGATATCAGGTATTTTATCAAAATGCTTATCAAAGCTATATATTTCTGTTATCCTTAATTTTTTCATTATTCTAGCTGCAATCACATCGTTTACACCAACACCGAAATTAAGAGCCTCTTCGATGGCTGCTATGTAACCCGTGCCCAGGACATCTTCTATTGTTATATTATTTAACAAGACTATCGAGGAGAGGACTTCCAAGCTTTGTTCAAGTGGCATTCGTGCTTCTAAAATATTCGCAATCTCTGAAAGATGAACAACTGTTGTCGCTACCTCTTCACCATTTTCAACTCTTTCAATGATCTTTTTAGCAGAGCTTTTAAAGGTAGCAATATCTTCTGGTAAAGCCCTTCTCGGTCTCAAGTAAGCATAAACAAACACTGAGGCATCAATAAATCTCATTTAGACTCTCCAAGGAGAACCTGTTTAAGCTTATTATAATCAGAAAATGCATCGGGTGCAATATCAACGCCAATTGTGTCAAAAAATTCGGTAAGCTTTTTTCTCCTTAAAGGTTTTATTATAATGTAATCGCCCCTACCGATTACCATCACTTTACTGGGGTAACCGACCTTTTTCCGAAAATTTCGCGGTAATACTATTCTCCCGTACTTGTCAATTTCAATAATTTCAACCATTTCTATTTTTATCACCAAATTTATTTATTTTTGCCAAATATTTAAAGTTTACCAAAAAAAGTATTCCCAAACTAAAGCAAGAAATGCCCGGCTCGGCTTTGAACCATTACTGTTTTTAAGCCACATTCTTTAAAGATATTTCCAACTTTAAGCATTTCTTGAGGAGAAGGTTGAATTAAATCAGTTCTTTTGAATTCGGCTCTATAATCCAAAGCAGTAACTTGAACTTTAGAATCCCACCGAGCAAGCTTACTGCCAATTTCTCGAATCTCTTCAAGAGTAATAAACGCTTTGTTATGAGGAACCCCAACTCCAAGAAAAATTTTTTCAGAATAATTGTCTAAAATATATTTAGTTGCACTCCAAGCATTTTTTAAATAAATATTTGCTAATTTTTTCTCAAAAACATTTGTTATCTTCATAAAAGTCTCAATCCTTATACCCTTTAAATCAATTCCAATATCAGTCATGCCTGCTTGAACCAACTCATCGACATAATCCTTGGTCAAAATTGAACCGTTTGTATCCACATGAAAGTGAGCATTCTCATCAGTATTTAGCCTCATTGTTTCTTTTATAACTTGAATTAACCAAGGTCTATTTAACGTGCATTCTCCCCCAGAAAGGGTCATTCTATCAACCTTATGCTCTCTCCTCAGCTTTGTTAACTCTTCAGCAACTTGAATTGGAGCAAGCGCTTCCCCGCCAGTAAAAGTGATAACATGGTTTTGACATTGAGGGCATCGCAATGTGCACCCATGGGTAAATCCTACCACTTCAATTGGTCTTTCTGCACGTTTTAACCTGTGAGGTGTTCCAACTCCGCCAACATAATGTGCCATAAAATCAGAAACTACTCTTTTTGGTTGATAATCCGCCGGTAACTTTGTTTCAATTATCATACCATCTAAAATTTGCGTTGTACAAGCAGGGGATAAGTTTCCATTAACCAGAACAGAACAAGACCAACAACCGCCAACTTCACACGGAGAAAAGAATTTCTCAGCAGTTGGAAATCTAGTAAATTTAAATCCTTCTAATTCTAGGGCTGCTTTAACTGTAATTCTTTCTGGGACTTTGACTTCTTTATTATTAATTGTAATAGTGATTTTTTTGCGTTCAGACTGATCTTCAATCATACTAACTGCATTGCTAGGACATGCTAAAGAACATGCTCCGCATCCAATGCAACTTGCCTCGTTAAAAAGATTTCCAACCGAACACTTAACGTAATTTTCACAAATCCCGCAATTAGTGCATTTTTCTGAGATTTTTCTCGCTAGTTTGAGAATAAAAGGCATTAAATTTTCTCCGATGATGCGCTTCTGCTCTTTTCTATTGCATTCAGAACAACAGCAATTATGTGCTTACAAAACTCAATTTCTTCTTTTCCCTTGGCTTGACTCTCATGTCTAATAATGAAGTCCTTACAGCTGCAAAACCACGCTTTTTTGCTGGGAATAAATATGATTGTATATGGTTTTCCCTTAATTTGCCACTCGCAAAGCTTGTATTCTTGGACTTTTGAAGCTAGCTTAATTGCCTCTTTATAGCGGTCTTCCCATGACTTTGGAACGTATCTGCCCAGAATTGTTTTAGCAAGTTTACTTTCTAAAATAAGCTTTAAAACTTCTTTTGCTGAAAACATTATTGCTCAGTAAATGGCTTTATACTATCTTCTCGATTGAGAATCTTCTACCTCATATTCAAGGCTTTGTTCGCGCGCGAGCTCAAATCGGTATCGCTTGTAGCAGTCTCTATGCGCTGGGCGTCCATCTAGCGTTATTATCCGCTCATTTGGCAAAATACGATTCCCACAAAATGTGCATGTTTCTTTTGTTCTGGTTGGTGGCATGCGCTTTCTTTTAATCATAAATATCGTTTTTAAGGCTTCACTCCTTTTATTTTAATTTTATGGTTTTAAATTATTGGTTATTGGTTGAAATGTTTAAATACGTGAATATTTCTCTCATATCGTTTATGGAAACAATTACTCTGGAACATCTTCATAAAGAGATACTAGACATAAAAAAAGAATTAAAAAAAATCAGCTTTCTTTTAGAAGAAGATTTTGAATTGAGCGAAGAAGCCAAAAAAGAGCTTTTCGAAGCGAGAAAAGAGCCTATTTCTTCCTATATAGACCATGAGAAGGTCCTAAAGGAATTTTCGGAATGACCTACGCGATAAAGTGGAGCCCGAGGGCAGTTAAAGAACTTCGTAAACTTCCCCGAGATGTTGCTGTTCGCATAGTTAAAAAGGTTGATTCGCTAAAAGAAGGCCCCATGAGATTTCTTGAAGGACTCAGTGGCGATCCGGGATTCAAGTTAAGAGTAGGAGACTATCGAGCATTAGTAGACGTTAAAGAAAAAGAGAAAATTATAGCTGTAAGAGTTCTCGGCCACAGAAAAAATATTTACAAGCGACGCCTTTGAAAATCGATCCTTTGAGTAGAATTCAATATCATCTAAGTGATCTCCAATATGAATCTAGAGAAATCGCTAAAATAAGAAGGAGGAGGAAAAAATAAGCGAACTCCCAAAAATTGTCATAAAACCACCAGGTCCAAAAGCAAGAGCGATAATCGAACGCGAGCAGAAAGTTCTTTCTCCTTCATTAACTTGGGTTTATCCACTAGCCATCGAATCTGGAAAAGGTGTGACGTTAACTGACCCAGATGGAAATGTTTACCTTGATTTTTCCAGTTGCATTGCAACTACAAATATTGGACACTCTGATCCAAATGTCACTGAAGCGATTAAAAAACAAATAGAGCGAATTTTACATACATCGCCATCTGATTTCTATTCAGAGCTTACAACTAAGCTTGCTGAAAAACTGGTTGAAATCACCCCAGGTAATTTTCCAAAGCGCGTCTTCTTTTCAAATTCAGGTACTGAGGCCATTGAATGTGCATTTAAAGTTGCTCGATGGCATACTGGAAGGATTCGAATGATTTCTTTTATTGGAAGTTTTCATGGAAGAACTTTTGGCTCGCTAAGCCTAACTGGTAGCAGAGCTCATCATTTTAACAAGTTTTCTCCGCTAGTACCTGAAGTAACTCATGTTCCGTACGCCTATTGCTACCGATGTGCTTTCAAAAAGGAGTACCCAAAATGTGGTCTAGAATGTATTAATTACATTGAAAATATTGTTTTGAAGAGCATTTGCCCGCCAGAAGAGTTGGCAGGGATAGTAGTAGAACCTATCCTTGGAGAAGGAGGATATGTTGTTCCACCCTCTGATTTCATATTAGAACTAAAGCGAATTTGTGAAGCCAATAATCTGCTTTTAATCTTTGATGAAGTTCAAACAGGTTTTGGTAGAACTGGAAAGTTGTTTGCGGCTGAACATTGGAAAGTGGAGCCAGATATCATATGTTTAGCCAAGGCAATCGCAAATGGTTTCCCAATGGGAGCTACTGTTTGTAAAAGCAAGATAATGGATTGGATTGCAGGATCTCATGCAAATACCTTTGGTGGTAATCCAGTTGGTTGTGCTGCATCTCTTGCAACTATTGAATCTATTATTTCTCAACGTTTATGGGAAAATTCAGAAAAGCTTGGGAATTATTTGCTCTTTAGGCTGAATGAGTTTAAGGAGGAGTTTAAATCAATTGGAGATGTCCGTGGAAAGGGATTGATGGTTGGAGTTGAATTAGTTAAAAATAAGAATACAAAAGAACCGGCTAGAGAAGAAAGAGATTTAGTTTTAAAGCATTGCTTTGAGAAAGGATTGCTCCTTTTGCCAGGTGGATTTTCTACTCTCCGATTTGCACCGCCTCTAATCATAACTAAAGAACAAATAGATATTGGATTGAATATTCTTTATCAAACATTTAAAGGACTGAAGTTGTGAAATTGTTTGTATTCTAAATGTCTAAACTGACTACTCAGAGATAATCTAGAAAAGATGATATATTACCTAAACGAATGTTGAATGACCTACTTTGTTGGGCAAAAGGACAAGTAAGCTCGAATTAATATATTGTAGCCAGTATAGGTTGGTTTAATAAAAGGTATCAACACTAAAAACTTAAAAACCGGATAGTAATTATAATGAGCGCCAAAAATTTATTGTTTTTAGTTTTAATAATATTGTCTGGAATTGTTGTTTTTGGAGCTATTCTTTTCGCTTACCACTATTTCGCTTTTCAGTATACTTACACGCCACTTTTGCCAAATAATATTGGAGTAATAAAACTTAATGCAAGTATTGAAGATGCTACTGCAACAACTGTTCGAACTTTAGCTGAGAAAGCAACAACTGACAGATCAATAAAAGCTGTTATAGTTTATATAAACTCACCAGGTGGCGAAGCAGTTGCTTGTCAAGAAGTTTATGAGACCTTAGTTAGATTGCGCAATGAAAAACCAGTTGTAGCTTATTTAGGAACCCAAGCAACAAGTGGTGCTTATTGGGTGGCCCTCGGCGCGACTAAAATTGTTTCGAACCCAGCAACTCTCACCGGATCGTTTGGAGTTGAATGGATAATCCCCGCAGAAATTACGGATTACGAGGAGTATTTTAAAAGGCACAAAATATTCAAAGCTGGTAAATACAAGGGACTTGAATCTAAGGAAAATTTAACCGAAGAGGAAAAGGCACTTTTTCAGCAAGTGGTAGATGATATTCACAGAGAGTTCTTAAACACGATTCAAACTGAGCGAAAAATCACTAACTATACTTTAGACAAAGTTCGAGAGGCACAAATAATTACAGGGAGTTTTGCTAAAGAGTTGGGTTTAGTTGAT
>JACRDV010000014.1 GCA_024860865.1 Methanobacteriota archaeon
AAATTTCTTGGATAAATGGATGATAAAGCTTAGCGCTAAGGATCATTTCGTCAAGATAAGGCTCAAGTGTAGAGTCTATTAGTTTAGTATATTGGTCCAATAAATTTTCAAAATTCATTGTAATCATGATTATTTCTTTTATTATAGTTTTATTTCTTTTTTGTATTTATGAAGAATTCTTGCGTTAAACAGTAACCATTTTTTCATCTTTTATCGTGCAAAATCAAAAATTTTATGAAAACACATCAATTTAATTAAAAATTTTGCTCTGGAATTCAGAACAGCGCCGGGGTAGGGAATTGCTCTTCGCTTAAAGAAGGCGGCAGAGTCTTGGAAAAATGAGGATTGAAAGTTGTCGGACACAACTTGCTCAGTCCTCAATCATCCTTCTATCGCTAAGGAAAAATCAGAAGCTCAATAAAACAACAGCCCTTTTTTCAAGGGAAACGCTGTATTTCTTGAAAAATTCATCGAACTCTTTTTCAGCATAAGATGGTACCATTATTATTCCACTGCCCAGCTTCTGCCCGCCCTTCCTCTCTAAAAGTCCTTTGTAGGCGTATTCCTTCCTTTCCTTTTTGAATGTAATGCCGTAAAGGCTTCGGTTTATCTCCATTTTTTTTGTCCTTGCGAGGTTTGAAAGATCGAAGGAATAAAGCAGCATTGGGGAGAACCCACTTGCACCTGCTGGCAGAACAGGCTCATTGTCAGGTCTTTTGTAAAGCACCAAGGCATCACTGAAAACATTATAAAAGAACTCGACTTCAGAAACAAGATTTTCGACACCGATGCACACTGGAACTACTGTTCTCTTTTCTTCTCCTGCGTATTTTCCTACTATTTTGAGAACTTTCTTCTCTGCTTTCTTTGCCTCTTTCCTGTTGTCAAATACTAAAAGCAGATCTACATCACTTTTCCTTGTTATTTCTCCTCTTGCAAAGCTGCCGAAGAGAAGTATTGCTCTAAGCGCAGGGAAGGAAGACGCTATACTTCTGATCATTTCCGGCTTTATATCCTCATATCTCAATGCCAAGCTTTTTCACTTCCTCCAATATTTCTTCCATCAAGCGGAGTGCAGCAGCTTTCTTGGCTCCATTTTCGTGCCTATAAGAGCCAAGATATATGAGCAACTCCCCGAAGTTCTTCCCGCACTTGGTCGAGATTTTGTAAGCTAAATTCTTGGACTCGTCATGCGTTGAGGTCTCCTTCTTTTTAGCGAGTGTGTTGCCCCATTGACCGCATATTCTGCTGCCTTAAAAGCGTTTTGAATGGCTGCTGCTGGAGAAGATGCACTTCTTGCCAATGCTGCAAAGTCCTTTGCAGCGGCTATGTCGTCTTTTGCTTCGGCTATTAAAATAATACCTTCTTTCTAATACGATTTTAGATAGATAGGTAGCATACATGGCTTTCTAATACTATATTAGAATTCTAATATGAAAATTAGAGCATGCGTTAAACAGAGCATCTTTCTAATATTATATTAGATTTGTGATATATAGGCAATCTGGTATAAAATTTGAGCATACTTTAAAACTCTTGGAATGCTTAGTCCATTTGCGAAACAGTTCTCTTGGGATTTTAGAATCAGCTCTCTGTTTTCATCTAGAACTTGGGAATTTCTAAGCGCTTCTATTGCCTTTTCAAGCTTCTGCTCGTAATTGTGATATTTGTTCCTTTCATCGAATATTTGTTACGCGCCGGCTTTTTATTTAACTTCAGTGCTCTGGAATTGCAGAATGGCGCCGGGGAATAGGTTTAGGCTATCGTTTAGACTAATATGTTACCTTGTGATATATATTAAAATATCATAGAATGTGTGATCTTGTGATATAAATGAAAACGAGCCTTTTGCTCAAAAAGCTCCGCATGGAAGGAAAGGAGTTCGTGTCTTCCACAGAGCTTAAGCGATACTGCAAGTCAATGAAGCTCAGTTATGAAACGGTAATCAGATATTTCACTTCACGCGGCTACCTAGTGAGGATCTTCAGAGGGATCTTCTACATTAAATCCTTAGACGAAAGCAAGCTCGGAAAAACAAAGTACAGCCATCTGGAGTTGGTTGCGAAAGGGTTGGAGATGAAGAACGTCAAGAACTGGTACTTCGGCTTTTACACGGCCTTGAAACTGAACAACATGACGCATGAGCATTTTGCAATTGATTATGTCGTCAGCGACAAGATATTCCGCGCAAAGCCGATGGGCATTGCAGGCTACGAATTCAAATTCATCAAACTTGCATCCCCACTTTTGGAATTCGGCGTAACAAAAGACAGGCTGAGATACTCTGATGCTGAGAAAACAATTCTTGACTTCGTTTATACATGGAGATATAATGGAATCCCTAAAGAGAGGATAGTTCTAGATATCAAAGAATGGGTCAAGAGCGTCTCCAAAGAAAAAATCAAAGAATATGCTAAGAGATATCCCAAGACAATTAGAGAAATCGTTGAAGAGGCAGTCGGATGAGAAAAGATTTTGTGAATGAGGTCAGCAGGATTCAGCGAATCAAAAGAGCAGATTTGATAGAAAAAGATCTGATACTCCATCTGATGCTGCTAGATCTTTCCAAAGACAAGTTCTTCTCTAAAAATTTTATTTTCAAAGGCGGGACGTGCTTGATAAAGTATTACCTCGGATACTTCCGGTTCTCCGAAGACATAGACTTTACGTGGAAGAATCAGAAAGTATTTGAAGGAAAGTCTCAGAAAGAGATTCGAGTTTATCTGTCAAAAATCATAGATGAACTGGGAGACATTTTCGAAAGGCTAGCAGTGAAGCGAGGCTTGGATTTCAAATGTGAGAAGCACAACAAAAGCTATGTGGAGCTTGGTGGAGGAAATAAAACCTGTACATTCAAGATCTGGTATCAGTCAGATATACTTGGTCACAGAAGCTTCGTAAAGGTTCAAATAAATTTTGTTGAAAAATTGTATTTTGTTCCGAAGAGAGCAGAATTGAAAAGTCTGTTAAGCAAAGAACAAGAAGAGCTCAGTATACTGTTTCCAGAGTACAAAGAATACATGCAGAGAATTCGTTTCGACGTGTATTATATCCGCGAGATTCTGAGCGAAAAGATAAGGTCGATTCTAACACGGGAAGGAGTCAAGGCACGTGATTTTCTGGACGTTTACTTAATATGCAGAAAATTCAACATCAAGTTGGAAGACATTCATGAGAGCATTGTTAGCAAGACGCGGTTCATGCTCAACCTTTATGAGAAGTACAGAAGGAATTTGGCAGAGAAGAAGGATATAGTTACATCAGGAAAAGTCTTCAAGTTGGGGGAAGAGAGAGGGCTCCTACTTCAGGATATAGAGGAAAAGGAATTCTACAAATTTCTAGAAGACTTCAGTGTGTTCTTAAAGAAGGTTACCGAAGAATTGGTTTGAAGCCAGTTGCAGTTTAATGGTCAAAGAGAGCATAAATTGAGCCTATTTCTTGAATTTTATATGGCGCCGGGGTAGGGAATTGAACCCTAGCGACCCATAAGGGCCACGGGATCTCAAGTCCCGCGCATTTCCACTCTGCCACCCCGGCTCCTTTTTTAAGTTACAAAGTATAGTTTTGTATGTATTTAGCTCCTTTTGCTCCTCTGGGTTAAGCTCCAACTTCTGAAAAGACCATGTTGTTCGTCGGCTCAACTCTTAGTATGCAAAATCTTTGACTAGTAATACTTCACAATTCTAAGTTTAATGTTCTTTGCTATTTTTTAGATGTCTTAAGTTTCATGCAAATATTTAACATTGTTTTATTAAAATCAAAATATTTAAATATATTAAAAAGAAAGAAATCGTATGTTGGTGTGAGTTTGATTAAAGAAAAGAATTCTCCTCAAGATTCTAAAACGCAAGAAACTGAATATGAAGATGTAATTTTGGGAGAAATAGAAGATCTAAGAAAAAGGATAATTGAACAACAAAAAATATTCGAAGAGCGATTGGAAGCAGAAATGAAATTCAATTTAGAAAAATTAAAAGTTATAGAAAAGCTTCGAAAAGAAAGATCAAATTTGATTCCAACTTAGAAAGTAATTGATAAAAGATAGGAAAAAAGATGGTGAACAAAGGAGAACTAGAAGAAAGTATATTTAATTACTTTTGAGGTAGACATCGACTATATTGCTTATTGATAATTGTTGCTATCAATCCTTTTGAAAATTAAAAAAATTATAAATCAAAAAAGCTATGAGTGAAGCTCTATTTCAATTGCCACTCCCTCTGGGACTTGAACGCGCATAATTTGTCTAAGTGCACGCTCATCTGCTTCGATATCAATTAACCGCTTATGAATGCGCATTTCCCAATGATCCCAAGTAGCCGAACCTTCTCCATCCGGTGATTTGCGAACAGGGACAACTAACTTTTTTGTTGGAAGCGGGATTGGACCTGAAATTTCGATTCCAGTTCTTTCAACAATTTTTTTTACTTGATTGCATACATCATCAAGTTTCTTTGGGTCAGTTCCTGTGAGCCTAATGCGCGCTTTCTGAGCCATCTCTCAACCACAATTGAAAAATTAATGAAATTACTTGCCAGACACAATGTCAAGTACAACTCCAGCAGCTATAGTCATCCCCATATCTCTAATTGCAAATCTTGAGAGCTGTGGTATTTCATTCGCTTTTTCGAGAACTAGTGACCTAGTTGGTTTAAAGCGAACAATTGCTGCATCGCCAGTTTTTAGGAAATCTGGTTTCTCTTTCTTTGTTTCACCAGTTCTTGGATCAATTGTCTTAACAAGTTCAATGAATGTACAAGCAATTTGAGCCGTGTGTGCATGAAACACAGGAGTGTATCCAGCTGCGATTGCCGTTGGATGCTGTATTACAACAATTTGTCCAGTAAATTCTTTCACAACTGTTGGTGGTTTATCTGTGTGTCCAGCAACATCTCCGCGCTTAATGTCCCCTTTACCAACGCCTCGAACGTTAAATCCGATATTGTCGCCGGGTTCAGCCTGTGGAATCGTTTCGTGATGCATTTCAATGGACTTTACTTCGCCTTTTATGCCAGCAGGTTCAAAAATAATAGTTTCTCCAGTTTTAATAATTCCTGTTTCAACTCGACCTACCGGCACAGTGCCAATACCAGTAATAGTATAGACATCTTGAACTGGGATGCGCAATGGCAAGTTTATAGGTTTCTCTGGTATTTTTATGGCATTGAAAGCGTCAATCAAGGTTTGGCCAGTATACCATTTCATTTTATCATTGCGTTTGGTTATATTCTCGGCGCTTGCATAAGATGCAATTGGTATAAATGATATTTGTTCTGGTTTATATCCGACTGACTTAAGGAGTTTTTCCAGTTCTCCTTTAAGTTCATCATACCTTTTATTATCGTAATTGACTCTATCCATTTTATTTATTGCAACAATAAGTTGTGGGATACCTATCGTTCGTGCTAGGAAAGTATGTTCTCTAGTCTGAGGTTTAATTCCATCAGCGGCATCAACGACTAATAAAGCAGCATCAGCTTGTGAAGCACCAGTGATCATATTTTTAACGAAGTCACGGTGGCCGGGAGCATCGATGATTGTAAAATAGTATTTGTCTGTCTCGAATCTTGTATGGGACAAGTCAATTGTTAAACCGCGCTCTCGCTCTTCCTTTAAGCGGTCAAGAACAAATGCTAGTTCAAAAGTTTCTTTGCCATATGCTTTAGCTTCTTCTTTTAGCTTTTTAATTTCTATTTCACTTACAGCACCAGTTTCGTAGAGAATTCTACCTACTGTTGTAGATTTACCATGGTCTACATGACCGATTGTAATCAGGTTTAAGTGAGGTTTTTTCTCGGGCATTCGCATCCTCCTTTTAGGTGATAATACAGCATACAAGCTCTAATTTAATACTTTTTGTTTAGGATTTCCTAAATAAGTTTATCTTGAGTTTCGTCTGGACTTTTTTAAGGTAACTTAGGCAATTAAGTCATTTATCTAACAATTGCTGGCACTTAATGACGGAATTTGAGTCACCAAGTGCGAGTTATGCTTTGGGAGCTTTTAATTAGCTTTAATTACCTGAAATTGTAAGTTATAGCTTCAGTAATCTAGAGAACGTAAATAAATACTTTTTCTATAATTCTATCTAGAGTGGTTAAGGACAAATTTTTCTAGCTCCAAAATTTTCAAAATATTCTATTGTGAAAGCCCTAATGAGAAAGTCAGAAAATAAGTTTCTTAGTAAAGCAAAAAACCATTACCTTAAGAAATCCTCTGCCTTAGGTACCACATCTACTTTTAGACCCTTTCTACCACGTATCTCAGTTATGCGCTGCATTTGCAGCTCCCTAGGTAACTCTTCGAAGCTCTCAAATTGGACGCTCCACAATGCTTTGCCCTGAGTACCACTGCGAATAGCATCGCTAAAATCAAGCATGGTTTCGACCGGGGCTTTTGCATTAACCACCATTTGTTCATCTTCAGTATTAACGTCGATAATTTGCCCGCGCCTAGTTTGGAGTTCTCTTGTAGCTATACCCAGCATCTCTGTTGGTACTCTAATCAACACCCTGAGTTTAGGCTCTAATAATGTTGGGACAGCAGATAATATCGCGGCATAGATGCCGTTCCTTAAGGCCGGAACTATCTGCCCAGGTGAGCGGTGACTCGGATCAACATGAATCACAGCATCCAAAAGTTTGACTTTGAGGCCAGAAACTCTTTCTTTGCATAGTGGTCCTTCGTCTACAGCTAATTCAACTGCATCCATAATGCTTTCCATAACTTCTTCAACATATTGTCTTCCCCTTACCATATTAACCAACATGTTTGTGCCAAAAATAACCGTTACGTTTTTACCCTCTTCAGTATCCATACCAAACTCACGTAATTTGCGAGCTAGTGCTTTTCTATCTTTAACTTTACCTTGAGCAATTTCTCCATCACGTAAGGCTTCATAAATTCTTGGCTCGAGAGGCTCAACTGCCACAATAAATCGGTTCAGTCTATTCTGTGTTTTTACTTCTAACTCTGGACTCGTTTTCTTCACAGCTTCGCGGTAGGTGACAATTGGTGGAGAAACTTTGACTTTAAGCCCAAGATCCTTCAATTGTGCTTCGACTATCTCTATGTGCAATGATCCCATAGTTTCAATTATATTTGCACCAGTTTCTTCGTCAATTCTGAATTTGATTGTAGGATCAGTTGTAGAGATTAATTTTAGCGTCTCAATGAGTTTAGGTAGCTGTTTCACATCTAATGGCTCGATTGACGCGGACATGACTGGTTCGCTGACGTATCTTAAACTCTCAAAAGGAGTGATATCCAAACCCTGTTCTACTAGCGTTTCGCCGACAATCAATGGAACTCCGGAGATTGCAGCGATATTACCAGCAGGGATTTCGTCTATCAAGTCCTTGTCCTTTCCAAGATACAGGTAAACCTTCCCAATAGTGCCGCTGGTTTTTTGCGATAACATATATACTTGTTTTCCAACTTTTGCGGTTCCACTCAATACCCTACCAATTCCTATGAGCCCAGCATGCGGATCTGTTTCAACGTGGGTAACAACCATGATAAGCGGGCCACTAGGATCTTGTGCCAGTATCTTCTGTCCCATCTCTGAGGCAGCATCTCCTGGCCACATCTTCGACAAGCGCAGTTTGATACCACTTATGGGATCGGGTAGATTTGGAATTATCATTTCTAATAATGCTTCATGTAACGGGCTAAGCTTAGCTAATTCTTCTGCTTTGCTTTCATTAATATATCTAATAATATCTTTGAAAGTTATACCTTTCTTTTTTATCATTTGAATATTTAGACCAAACTTAAATTTTGCACTGCCAAATGTAACAGTCCCTTTCATAACATCTACGCGCCACTCTTTCCTGAATTCTTCCGGTGCATATTTATCGATCAGCTTGTTTACATCAGATACTATCTCAATCAACTTTTGTTGCAGCTCTTCAGGGGTGAGACGTAAAGTAGAAATGAGCAAATCTATTTTGTTTACGTAGAGCACTGGTTTAACTCGCTCCGATAATGCCTGACGTACCACAGTTTCAGTTTGCGTCTGCACTCCCTCGGATGCATCTATAACTATCATTACACCATCCGCAGCGCGAAGCGCGCGAGTTACCATGCCAGTGAAATCTATATGACCGGGAGTATCGATCACTTCTAGTAGTACCTGCTTATCTTTGAATGTGAGCGGTAAAACGGCAGCAGACGCGAAAACAGTCATTTGCCGCTCTTGTTCTACATGCCAAGCATCAAGCACTAGGGCCTCACCAGCCCTTGCTACACTAAGCAGTCCGGCAGCTGCAATTAGGCTATCTGCTGTTGTGGTCTTGCCATGGTCAACATGTGCGGCGATTGCCATAAGTCGGGTATCAGCATAGTTATGCTCGCTCATTTTTTTGGCTGCAACTTCAGTAACTTTATATTTGGCCACTGTTTTCACCTTGGTTTGTTCTAAATACTTTTTTCACTATCGCGAGGACTGTGCTATTCGTTCAATTTCATCTTTTTTTAGAATTGCTTTGCTTTTGGGGTCATTATTGGCCGAAGCAATAATTTCCTCAGCTAAACATTCATAGATTGGCTTTGGATTTTTAAAAGTTGCTTGAGATGCAGCTTGGGCAATCAATCTCAAGGCAAAGTCAACTCGGCGCTGAGGAGCAACATCAACAGCAGTATGATATGTTATGCCACCATATTTTAAGCGAGTAGTTTCTTCTCTGGGAGCAGCATTTTCAATTGCATTAATTAAAACTTGAATTGGATTTTTCTTGGTCTTTTGATTGACAATTTCAAATGTTTTTTTCATAATATTGTATGCTTTGTGTTTTTCACCGGTTGCAAATTCAGTACGCATCATATTATTGATTAAGCGTTCGACAATCGATACATCTGCCTTTGAAAATCGTTTTCGAGCGTGGCGGCCTGAAGTGTGAGGGACCACTATTGGTTTTAAAGAAATATAACGTTTCAAACCAACATCACGAACTTCAACGTTACTAGGATCCCATTTATCGAAAATTTTAGTAGTGATCATAGTTTTACCTCAATGGTTTTTCTTTTTTGCCTTTTATCAACTCCGGTAGAGCAACTCCATTGACTTTTACAACTTTGTACTTTACACCGGGGATATCCCCAATTGGGCCCCCCAATGATCCGCCGAGACCTTCAACAACCACTTCATCATGTTCGGCAATGAAATTTATAGCGCCATCACCCGGAGCAAATGCTGTAATTTGCCGTCCATTTTTGATCAATTGGACCCGAACGCAATTAGAAACTAAAAAGCCGTTAGCAAAGAAATTATGATTTTCACTCAAGGTGGTAAAGTCTCTAACATCGCCGATTTGTACTGGTTCTTTTGTAACTATGGTTTCCCATACAACTCCATTCTTTAGATTTGAGGAAGCTTTTCTAAGCCAAACATTAAACTTCATAAACTGTGTAGTACTTCCGATTTTTTCATGATATTTCACACCATAACAAACCCAGTAGTTAACATTACTATACTTTATTTCATTAAACCCAAGCTCATGAAGTTTCTTTACTATTTTTCCTATGGATAGTCCTTCTTTTCTTAATTTCATCGCGACTTTAAATGCTTCAATTCTTTTTTCTATATTCATTTTCCTAAGAAGAATGTATTCATAAGCATATCTTGCAAGTGTTTCTCTTTTACTGTTAAACTTATATCCAATTTTTCCAAATAAGTTTATTAAGTTATCATGATTCGATGCTATATACACCCATATTTTTTCGGTTTCTTTTCCATCCTTTCTCAAGACAGATGGTTTTGGTTTAGATTCATGTGCCGATATACCAAATTCTTTTAACATTTTCTTTATGTCGTTAATAAAATCATACGCATTAGGTATGAATTCTTTGATTTTACTCATAGCAAAAGAAGGTGTTTGAAAAGTATTACCGCCTTTATCTCTTGGCTTCTCTAACTCACTTCCAAAGAAGCTAGCCAGAAATTCTTTCTTAACCCATAAAGAAGCTTTTTTAATCCATTCTGGAGCCGTATATTTAGTTTTAGTTTTATCTCCAGCGGGAGCACCAAGTAGCTTCAGTAGTGTACATAAAACAGAAGAAGAGCAACTAAGGTAGTAAGATTTTCCAGATATTTTATGAATTCCGCTTCTAACTTTTATTAAGCTTGTACTTTTTCGTGATTTTACTTCAGAAGAGTGAAATCCAAGGGTTTGAATGTCTTTTCTTATAAGCTCTAAATCTTCTGGGTCGCCACTTGCGATAAACTTAAATGAATTGCCCTTGTTATATAATGTTCCATCACCGAATACATGCCCTATTAATCTAATAATAATCGGTAATTTTTCGTTATCTAACTTCAAAGGTAAAAGTCCTTTTTCTTTCAATTTTTTAATAATTCGGAATTTCCCAGTTTCCCTGATGGCATCATCTTCACTGAGAATAACTGTCTCACTACTTTCATATAGAGGCGGGTCATAAGGATAAATTATAACCCTATCTCCAACATTTAAATCTCTAACTTCTATTTTTCCTCTTTCCGTAAATATTGGATGGTCTTCTGTGGCTACAATATACCTTCCGCTTTCTGAAGTAATTTTGAAAACTTTTTTATTTTCCAAAACTGGATTTACTTTAAAATAATCTACTAAAGAAGAACATTCAAGTTCTCCAGGGTTTGATGAATAAGTAACTACATTATATTTTCTCCACCAATTCTCTAAATCTTTCATAGTAGTGCAAATTCCATCTGAGAGCAAAACCCTTGTATCAGGAGATACGCATTTCCTAATTCCACTATGTGGTTGCTTTGCTTCAAGCCCAACTTTTTCCAGGACGATACCCCTTGCCATGGGAGCTCCTTCCAATGGATCGGCTTTAACGTCTAATCTAAGCATTTTTCGTTTGTAAAAGATGTCGCTCCGCCTAAATTTTAGTCGCCTAAAGCTAAGTTTTCGAGCTGCATACATTCCTTTTGGTTTATCAGCCATTGTTTCACCTTATAATAGCTAAATAATACTTTAGCAGATGTTGTTTAAGGGTTTTAAAAGCTAACCTTTAGCAGTATAAACCTTTCTGTTAAATTTATTATAATTACGGCCTTAAATTATTTGTTCTCGATAAGATTAAACTTGTTTTTAAAGTTGGAAAATTGCTCTTTAATCAACTTAAGGCTTTGTAATGGATTTAAAAACAATTGTAAAATTGTTAAGCACAAAATAAGCATTTCTTTGTAAGAGAGATAAATCACTTTATTAGCACATCATCGATTCCATAATGTCTTTTTGCAAATACTTTTGCCTTTAATATATTGACCCCGTCTTTTCCTATCGCTAAACCTTTATTTCGTTCATCTACTTCAACAATAGCAACTTTCTTTCCATCTTTTTTATCCATGAGAGATATATTTTTCACAAGAACTGGGGCAAAGAGATTCTTTATGAATTCAATTGGATCTTCGGAATGCTCAACAACTTCAATCGCTTTTCCTATCATTTTTCTAACTTTAGAAATATTGCTGCCTTTCTTTCCTATTGCTATCCCCATCTCTCCTTTCTTCACAACGAATACTATTCTGTTATTTCTATCATCAACAAAGCAATCCTTTATGAGTGCTCCAGTTGAGCCTTCAAAGAGAGCAATATATCGGATGCCTTCATTGGTGAGTTTTAGTTCGGCTATTATTGGGCCCCCTCAACAGCGTGTAGAATATCTGAGTTGCCAGGATCTTTAACAGCTAAAGCAGAAATGCCGAATGGCTTCCCACATATCGGTCCAAGCTCAACATTAGCTGCATGATGGGTATAAACTGGAATTCCTGAAAGTGCAGCATAATATATAATATCTTCTCTTACATTGCTTGGACAATTAGCTGCTACTATAATTAATTTAGCTTTTCCTAGCTTAGCCATATCGATAGTTTTTTCAGATCCAATTACAACTTCACCAGTTTCAATAGCAACGCGAAGCGCTTTGTTTATATCAACCATTATTTACCTCAAAAAATTTGTACTCGATTATTTGACTTTCGGTTGGCGCATCACTAGCTCGACTGTTCCAGTTCCTAGTGAAACTGGTTGGCCAACTATGACATTCTCTATTACACCTGCTAGGTTATCAGATTCGCCACGCAGGCTAGCATTTAGCAGATGATCAACTGTTACTTCAAATGATGCACGAGCCAATACGCTTGCTTTCTCTCCACTTACACCATGGCGACCTATAGATTTAACTCTTCCATCTACTGTCATCATGTCAGCAACGAGCATTATATGTCGAAGGTCTACTGTTAAGCCCTGTTCATCAAGAGTTTTAATAGCTTCTTGAATTGTTGCATTTCTAGCGGCTTCGATACCCAATACTTCTTCCACTTCATTTATGTCATTAGTATATGTCCTGCTAGCATCAACGCCAGGAATTTTTAAGACATCCGCTAAATTTGAACCTTCGGTGTAAATGATGTACTGATTGATTTCTTTTCTTAGGACTATCCTTCGAATGCCTTCAACGCCCTTTAGGCGCATCTCTTTAATTTTAGTTACCAACCGGCGCATCTCTTGCGCTGTAGCTTTCTTTAACTTGATAAAAATGCGATTGGTTCTAACATGAACACTTTCCTCAATAGTTTTTTCAATATGTTCCACAATTTCATCTATAGTTAGTTCATGTGCTTTTAAACGGTCTTCATCTAATTCAACCACGACTCTAAACTCGCTAAAATCAACTTCGATGTTTTTGGCCACATTTGCGATGGTTACTCGTTCAATTTCTTTTGCAACTTTCTTTGCTTTCTCCAGGTTTTTGGAAATATTTTCTTCAAGATAAATAGTCATCATTGGGGTAGAAGGAGTCTTTCTAGCATCAACTATTTCGATTAGCCTAGGCAAACCAAGAGTGACATTTATTTCTGCTACACCCGCATAGTGGAATGTGCGCATAGTATTATGAGTTATTATACCACTAGAAGTGGCAAAGGTTTCTAATCCTTTAACAGAGATATCATACACATAGTTTGTTTTAGGTTTTTTATAAGATATCTCAACTATTTCATCCCATACAACATCAGCATCGAACATTTTCCTTAGTATCTTAAGTTCTTTTTCAACGTCAACATTTTTTCTTTTAGCTATACCTTCGAAAATTTTTATATACCTGTAAAGAGTTGTTCTACCAATTTTTTGTCTTTTAGTGAAATTATTCACAAATCTCGTTGGATATTTTAATTTCTTTGCTATTCTATAAAATATATCCCCAAAGCCAGAAATCATATCTACAAAATCATATGATCTCTCTCTGAAAGATTTGATAGCTAATTTAGACAATTTTCTTAGTTTTCCCTTATTGGTTTTTATATCAGAGCCAATTTTAGCCAAGAATGTAGGAGCATACTTATAAGGAATAGTTAGCCAAAATCCCTTTTCCTTCAGTTTATTTGCAAATATACTGAATCTAGTTAAAAGCAAAGCCATTCCGTCAATCAACTCTTCTGAGTAAGAGGAAACTCTAATAACCCCTCTTTCAACATTGATATTTCCATCACCATCAAAATAACCTCTTAGTAAACCAGCCACGAATCTCTCGTCTGCACTATAAGCAAATTCAGGGACTTTCTTTAAATTAGATCCATTATTACATGTTCTTTCAAGCATGTGAGACAAAAGGCTAGAATTTATGTGGATATCATGTCCCTGTGAAAATCCTCTAAAATTATCGTATTCATTATAAGTAAATCTAAATTTTTTTGCAAATTCTCTTGTTTTAGAGAGAAAATTTTCATTCATGTTAGAAATTGAAATATAATATTTTGTGCAATTGCCTTCTGATAAATAAGCTCCAATAAACCATCCGAATAATTTATCTAATTCTAGAATAGCTGGCAAGGGTTTACTATTTATAGTGCAAATGAATCCCTCACGGTTTACAAACCTTTTATTGGAGTTTCTATCGCAAGTATCAAAAATTGGATTTAAATCTAGAAATTGTTCACAATTTTCAGGTAACATTTTAATAGCGGGTACCCTTTCTCCAACCCTTAATTCCTTACCAGATATCGGAACGATATGATTATCCTTCCTTATAACAAATGAATGGGAATCGGTTGCAACGATCTTTCTACCTGAACGAGTTTTAATTTTTATTAATTTTTCAGGGCTTTTATGTCTACTGCAGGATAATACTCTCTTCCATTCGATTTTTTCATCTTGATTTAGGCTTGGTACAAAAAACTCTACATCTTCTGGCAAGTCACATACTTCGGATTCTCCTAGCTTTACAGAACCAAACTTTTTTATAAAATTATCAACAAACTTGCCTATTTCTACTGCCTTTATACTGTTCTCGTTTTTTATGACTATTTTTTCTGCATAATCTAAAGACATTTGGGTAGAAGGTTCGCCAATTGATTGCGCAGCAATTATGCCAACAGCCTCAGCTGGTTCAACGAGTGCTCGTTCGTATGCTTTTACTATTTCATTTATTACCTTATCAAGCTCTTTTTCCGTGAGTTTTAAGTCTGTTGCATGAGCTTTTAAATCTTCAATTATGTTATCTGGTAGATGATCTCTTAAAGCATTGATTTTTTGTTCAATCTTAGA
>JACRDV010000034.1 GCA_024860865.1 Methanobacteriota archaeon
AAGAAGGTATGGAGCTGAAATAATAAAGTCCTGAAGTCTTCCGAATAAATGATTCATATGGGAAAGCAATTTATTCCAATCACTAAGCCGATTTTAACTGAAAATGAAACCCAGGCTGTAGCAGAAGTCCTCAGCTCTGGAATATTAGTCCAAGGTCCAAAAGTTCAAGAGTTTGAAAAAAAATTTGCAAAATATTTAGGAGTAAAACATGCTATTGCCGTCAGCTCAGGCACAGCAGCACTTCATTTGGCTTTGCTTGCTGCAGGTATAAAAAAGAATGATGAAGTGATTACAACCCCTTATAGCTTTGTTGCCTCGGCGACAGCTATTTTATTTTGTAATGCAATTCCAGTTTTTATTGATATCGATAAATCTTACAATTTGGACTCGGGTCAAATTACAGCAGCCATTACCGAAAAAACAAAAGCCATTCTCCCGGTTCATTTATTTGGGCATCCAGCAGATATGCCACAAATTGCAGAAATTGCGAATAGGCGTGACTTAATAGTTATTGAAGATTGTGCTCAAGCGTTAGGTGCAGAAATTAGTCATAAGAAAGTAGGAACTTTTGGAACTGTTGCTTGCTTTAGCTTTTACCCGAGCAAGGCAATTACAACAGGAGAAGGTGGCTTAATCGCAACAAATGATGGACAAATTGCAGATAAGGCAAGGTTGTTAAGGGATCATGGACAAATTGCAAAATATGAACACATTATATTAGGATACAATCTAAGAATGACAGAAATTGCAGCAGCCATTGGTCTTTGCCAATTAGAAAAGCTTGATGAGTGGAATGAAAAGAGAATTGAAAATGCAGAACAGTATGCTGAGCAATTAAAAAAAATTAAAGACATTGAGCCGCCCTTCGTGGCGCATAATGTTAAACATGTTTTTAATCTATATGTCTGCCAGACAAAACAAAAACTTCGAAACAAAATTGTTTCATATTTACAAAAAAATGGGATTGACGCAAGAAAAGGTTATCCTAGACCAATTTATCGCCAATTGTTATTTAAGAACCATAAGTATCGGAAATTGCCTTGCGATAAAACTGAACAAATAATCAATCAAGTTTTGCAACTTCCTATTCACCCATTGCTATCCAAATCAGAGATAGAGTATATAGTGACTAAGTTAAAGGAGTCATTTAAGAAATCTGTATAGGCGCCCATTAATACTGATAAACTTCTTGTCCGTTTATAGTTGAAGGATATATCTTATTTTTTGATGTAGCTCCATAGCATTTGTGTTCCCAAGTATACTGCTCATTCGGGCGAACAAAATATCTTGTTATATTGAATTCCCCTTCTCCAGGTTTTGGCATATTTGGTTGAATCCCATTTCTCGCTTCAAATGCGCCAGCTATTATTTGCCAAGGTCTTTCAGCTTCTATAAAATAGCCATGATAGAAGGCATTCGGTAGAACTCTATACTCATCATGACAAATAACTTGTACTATCCTTCCATCTTTATCCTTCACTAGCTCTTGTGTGCGAAGGACACCTGACCAATATTTCGCTACAAAAGCTGCTTTAGAACCGCATATTTCCGCATCAAAACCAAAACTTTCAGCTGAGGCATTATAGGTTTCTGTACACCATGTAATTGCTTTCCCAAAAACATCAGGATTTAAAGAATTTAAAAACTCTACGGATACTTTATCCATGGGACGTTTTTCGTAAGGCGCAGGTTTAGAATATTTATCATAAACTAGGTAAGCTACAAAAAAACTTACAAAAACAATAGCTAAGATCAGGACTAAATATGAACTAAATTTTTTCAATTTTTTACCCCAAGTTAATATCCGTTTAACTGGGATGCAACCTATTTAAAGGTAATTTTGAAACGATTGCAGTCATGTAATCTAGAAATCAAATACTGATTTTTAATAGCTGAAAAAGTTTCAGAATGCTTTCCAACACTTTCAAAAGCTAAGAAAGCTCTTTTATGTATAAGTGTACCTAATTAAATCAGAGAGTTGTAATATAATAATTTGAAAACTATCTTCGGATGATATAAATGACTAACATTGTGCTGACAATGGATGTTGAACTTTGGAATTGGAGAGGAAATTTTGCAGAAGATATAGAAAAACCAGTATTAAAAACAATAGAATTATTGCAAAAAGAGAATGTTCCAATTACACTTTTTATCTCCCTTTCTGATAAAGGCTTTAAGTGCGAAGATTACTTCTATAGAATTACTAATTTTGTTTCTTCATTACCAAAAACAGCTTTAATTGAGATAGGAATCCATACCCATTGTCGCAATTTATCTGTTACCTTCCCAACAAAGAGCGATAATTTGAGAGATTATAATCAAAAGCAAATTGAAGAAATAGTAACAATGTATAAAGAGGCTCTTGAGAACGCTTCGAAAAGAAGAATTTATGCCCATAGAGCAGGGAGTTATGCAATACCGCCTTTAAATGTGTTAGATGAAATCTTTGAGAGGCTAAAAATAACCGTTGATAGCTCAGATATTTCTACATATTACTCAGAAATAAGAAAGTATGAGAGTTTCTATGAAATACCGCCTGCAACAAATGAGCAACTCTCAAAAAACTTGCGTGTTTTCTCTCCTGACCAAATGAGCTTCAATGAAATGATCAAATTTTACAATAAATCAAAATCTTACTCACAAAATTTAGTAATTAATTTACATAGTTTCTCCATATACGGAGAATCAATTATTCGTCCTAGTTCATTATCAGTTAGATTTTGGTATGGTATTCCCTCTTCTCTACAAAAAATGCTGAGACCTGAAATGAAAATATATCAAAAAATCTATAGGAGATTTAGAGGTCATGAGCCCAATGAGAATACGGAAGCCTTTGAAACACTGAGAAAAATAATTGTTTTTTTAAAGCAAGATGGATGTAAATTTGTCACATTTGATGATTTGGCAAGATAGAAAGTTTCAGAAGAAATCTTCACATAGCAAGGACTTCTCCATAAACTTTTATAACTTCATTTGCTACGGCATCCCAACCGAACTTCTTCACAAACTTTAATCCACTTTCTGATAATTTTTTTGCCAAATCTGGATTAGATAGTATACTGATAATAGCCCCTGCCAATTCACTTGGATTTTCTGGCTCAACTATTATACCATTTTCGAAGTTCTTAACAAGTTCTGGAATGCCTCCAACGTTAGTCGCCACCACAGGTTTTCCACTTGCCATAGCTTCGAGTAAAACCTCTCCTAACCCTTCTGAGCGCGAAGGTAAAACTAGCACGTCAACAGCTGTTAAAATTTGAGGTACATCAGTTCTATATCCTGTAAAGATTGCTGAACCTTTAAGTTTAGTTGCAAGTTTCTCAAGTTTGCTCTTGAGCGGGCCATCCCCAACTATAACTAATTTCGCATTTTTAAAAGTTTTAGCTACACTTAGAAAAGCTTGGATAAGTAAGTCTACTCCCTTATTTTCGACTAAACTCCCAACAAATAATACAATTGCTTCATCCTTTAAATTTAGTTCTTTTCTAAAAGAAGTAACTTGATTTGGAGAAAATTTTTTCAAATCGACGCCATTTGGGATGCAAATCAATTTTTTAGGTTTTATTTTGAGCTCAATGGCTTTCTTTTTTAAAGCCTCACTAACAACAATAAACTTGTCTGAATAATTTCCAATTCTCCTTATAAGCTGTCGATAAAAGTAGTTTTTACCAAGTATAAGCAAATCAGTTCCATGAGAGGTGATTATCAATGGTTTTTTTACAGCTCTTTTTGCGATTGCTCCAACAAGACCTTGTGGCAATACATAATGAGCATGGATTAAGTCAAAGTTGTATCTTTCCACGATTTTTTTTGTTAAAGATGAGGCCCCCAACACAAATGAAGAACCCCTCAGAAAAGGAAAATTAATAGTTCTCACACCATGCACGTTGTCATGGGAAAAACCATATGTCACAATGTGCACTTCGTGCCCAAGATCCGTTAATGCTTTCGAGAGATCTGAAAGATGAGAAGCCACGCCTCCGAGAATTGGCGGATATTCACCAATCATACAAATTCGCAAATCAAATCACCGCTGCTAGAAATACAAAAATTCCAAAAATAAAGTAAATTATTACAATAAAATCAACCAATCCTGTCTCTATACCAGTTATAACGAATGCTAGTAAAAGGGCTTGTGTTGCAGCAATGAATCCATCTTTAGTTATTTTTGTAAGTTTATGGCCTATCCCAACAATCCCCCCTAAAATTACCATTCCAACTATAACCCCAATCAACCCAAAGTCAATCACAATAGGCCCAAGCAAAGTTGAAGTTGTGCTTATATGTTCCCTTCCACCTAAAAAATGTGTAATTAGTGTTCTAGGCCCAAAAGGCGTGCCTGGGATCCACCTTAAAAATCCGAGAGAGGAAAAGCTAGAAAGATAAACTAAACCATGAGAAATTCCCGTTAATCCGCCTCTATTTGCTAGGTAGTCAAAGGCTGCTAGAGTCGCACCTATTCTTCCGCCTATAATCGCAGCGGTTACATCTCCTCCTAACCATAGCTGCCTTAAGAAGCTCAAACCCAAAGCAATGATAACGATTGAAATAATAAAAATAAAACTTTCAAAGAAACTAAACAGGTCTAAATAAATCGCAATAAAAAAAATTCCAAGTAATAAAACTAGAATCTCAGTGCGATAACCAAGCAAACTAACTAAAGCAGTTGAAATTATAGTTAAAAGCAAAATCCAATTTCTTGCAATTTTTCTGTCTAATTTTTCTCGCTGAACTAAATTGCCAATATGGCCAGCTAAAAATAATGCCCCGGGCACTAACAAAAATGCGAGATATTCATATTCTGCACTTAATATTCGCCGCAAACTTGGATTGAATAAAGGAATCCCACTCGCGTGAATAAGACTTATAGATAAAAATACAAGTCCAATAATACTAAGAATTGATCCAAATACAGCAGCTACACTTTTTGAAAATAGAGGCCGGTCTTTTAATCGGATTCTACTCATTAATAAAGCAGTTAAAGAAAATACGATTAAAGCAATGGATATAACTAAAAAACCATATCCAGAAAGGACGTAATTTGATAAGTACATAAATGCTAAAAAAATAAGCAGAAAAAGTACAGCAGGGTGAATCAACTTCGGGAATAAGTTAAACTCAAATTTAGGAAGATAATCCAAAAAAGAAAAAATCCTTGATGTAACTTTAAAAGCGCGCAGAAAAATGCTATAACTAAAAGATGCGCCAAAAAAGAGCCAAAATCTAGCCAATATATCAAATACCTTGCTTGTTTTAAAGCTTAGCTTTAAAAAGCCAAAGAACTCTGTGAGCATCTCATCCGCCTAGCGGTTTAAGAACAACATGAATAGCAGAAGATTCAATCTCCGGATTGCCCATAATTTTAAGTTTAATATTATTAGCGTCATTTTTAGAAAGTAATTTTTCAGTGCCAATGTATAAGTCTATTGAACTAGTTACTATTTTTTGTGGATACAAATTATGTTGCCTTAAAATTTTATCAATACTAGAGAGATCATTATAGCTTAGATGAGTAAAAAGTATCTCAAATCCATTCTCCCTGGTGATTACAGTCATTCCTTTAGCAAAGACTTGATCATAAAGTGCATTGTCTACTTCTTGACTAACTGCAGGTGATGACTGCATACCTGAAATTTCAATGCCAACTTTAAATGTAGCCAGTATATTATTCGGGGAATACTCTATAAAAGAATCCGCGAGATTCTTAATTTTATTTTGTATTTCTTCAAAGGATGAAACAGTTTGACCCTTCATTTTCGCTTGAACAACTGATTTAGATTGACACTTTAAGAAAATCCGATCAGCTGCAATGTCTTCAACATAAGAGAGCGGCCCTCCAACAGTAACTTTTCGATGGTTTAATAAAATCACAAATTGGCCGCTTTTCGCATCCACTATTAGACCTCCACCCGAGAATGGTTGCCTTTCCCCAGTCCACACCCCTTTAATCTCGGCTTTAACTAAAAATCCTTGAGTACTCAAAATAGTGTAAGTACTAACTGCCCTATAGATGTCTGAGCCACTAAATTCAAATGTTTCAATAGTATAGCTCACATACCTAAAGGTAAGAAATCCAATTAGGACCAAAATTCCAAGTAAAACGATTAGATCAACAAAGTTTATCCCGAATATTTTTCCTTTTTCTCGATCAATTAGTTTCAATATATTACCTTCCAGTGATGTATCTACTCATGGTTTTAATTTTTAAGTTTTTAGCTTATCTCTTTGAATCCCAAGCTCAAGTTTATAAATCTCCCGATTGGAATTTAAACCTAAGTTAAAAAGAGCAATTTTATTTATTTATCTGTAAACTATATGCTATTTTAAAAACCTGAAGGAAAGATAAGTGGCTGGAAGTATTCGCTACTCTTGCTAATAAGCTATTCCCTGTGATTTTAGTGGAAATTCAATTAAATCAACCATTTAATCTCAAACACACACTAGAATGTGGCCAAGCTTTTCGTTGGCAAAAACTGAATGATTGGTATTTTGGAGTGGTAAATAATTTTATTATTAAAATCAAGCAAACCTCAGATTCTGAACTAGGATTTTACACATCGCCAGGAAAAGACAATATTGCATTAATAACAAAATATTTTAGACTAAATGATGATTTGACTCAAATCTTATCCAAGATAAATCGGGATAAGCACATTAAAAAAGCAATCAACCAATTACAAGGTTTGCGACTTCTTAGGCAAGATCCTTGGGAGTGCTTAATATCATATGTTTGTTCAGCCGCCTCAAATATCCCGCAAATTAGTAAAACAATTAACAAGCTTTCTGAACAATTTGGAGAAAAACTAGTCCAAGATTATTTTGTAGGTTACACATTTCCCACATCTAAACAACTCGCAAATACAACTGAAAAAGAATTAAGAAAAACTGGAATGGGTTTCAGAGCTAAATATGTTTCAAAAATAGCAAAAATCATAGAAAATGGAAGTTTCACTCTCGAAGAGATTAAACAACTGGACTATACGGAAGCCAAAAATAAATTAATGGTATTACTAGGTGTGGGCCACAAAATTGCAGACTGTGTTTTACTATATTCTTTAGATAAACTTGGAGCATTTCCAATTGATAGATGGGTTAGGCGCATTATGCATGAACTATATTTCGATAAAAAAGCTTCAGACGAAACTATTGGAAGGTTTGCTCGAGATTACTTTGGCAAATATGCGGGATACGCCCAATTATATCTTTTTTATTATAAGAGATTAAATCAAAAATTTTCTTAAGTGAAATATTTTGGAAATACACAAAAACATTACTAAAACTTAACAGCTTCAATTGGGCATCCACCACTTCGAGAACTCACTCCCTCACCGGAGGCACAGGTTCGCTTAATACTTACGGATGCTTTCGAGGTTGCTGCCTTTACTCGGCTATCAGCTAAAGCAAATGGTATTCTCGCGAACACCCACAATAATAAAGTAGAGCGTGAATATCGATTACGTGGCGCTTCAAAAGTTAAACTCCTTTAAAAAGTGTTTTTTTAGCTCGTTTAATGATTTCACCAAGATCGATACCCTTCCAAGCTTCCTTCATTAAACCTCGTAACTCTCGAGTGGGTAAGCTTGGTTTTAACAATATTCCCTCTTTATGGGGAATAACACGCAACCTTTGCCCTGGTTTTAAACCATATTTCTCTCGTATCTTTTTGGGGATTACTACCTGCCCCTTTGAAGATACCAAAGTTTCAGTCATAATTTATGGTAATACTCTCTTACTTTTAAAATCTTACTATAAATTTTTAGTAAAATAATTCATTTTCGAGTGGTTGTATTTAACTCATCGAGAGTTCAAAATGAGTTTAAGTTTTCTTCACTACTAATTTGATTTCCTTGGCATTCGAGTCTACGTCTTTTAATGAGGAAAGCATTCCAACTACTGTAGTTTTAATGAAATCCTGAACAAAAGATTTTAATGGAATTTGTTTTTCATTCACTGTTAGTTTAACAACTTTGGTTGATATTTTTGATAATTTATTTTCAATAACATTAACTAATCTGCCTATTTCAGTCTCGTGATCAAGTATCTCAACATTTGTTTTTGACTTTAATTGAAGTTTTTCTTCCTCATTCTTTACAATTGGGCCAGTTACTGCAATTGAATATCCATCAGATAAAATCTCTTGAACTTCTTTTGCATTTGTTCCAACTATCAGCTTTGGTTGCCCTATACTATGCCAACCCTCAATTATGATAACATCTATATCTCTGAGAAATTCAATTAATTGCTCAAGCTCAGGTTCGGATTGAGATTTAATGAAAGCTGTTTCACCTTTAGCAACGCTGGCAACTATAGTTGCTCCTGCTCGAGCATGTCTAAAAGTATCTTTACCAGGAGTATCAATTGTAAAGTCTGCTTTATGAGTATGTTTAATTGTTCCAACTTTATAGCCGCGAGATACAAACTCTTTAACTAAAGCTTCAACCACATCTGTTTTATTTGCCTCTCTGCCCGGGCCTACTACAGAGAAAATTAACAATTCCATCACCTATTTTGGATGACAAAATGGTTTATTGCATATTCTGTGGTTCGATATATTTTATTATCTTATGTTTAATCGCTAATGCTACAGCGAGCCCTGCAAAGAATCCAATCGCAATATTTGTTACGATGCTCAGCACAGCTATGAACACTACTACAAACATATTAACGTATTCTCTCATGTCTCGGATGTAAAGACAAAGCTCTAAACCGGCAAATAGTAGAATTGCTCCAATAATGCTCATCGGCATTGCTCTTATAAATGCTATTATTGAATTGCCAAAGAACAAACCTAAAACCATCATTACAACCCCAAGCACAACCATCGACCCACCAGTGCGAGCGCCAAATCGATACTGGCCAGAGATTCCTCCAGCCCCATGGCACATCGGAATCCCCCCAATGAATGGAGATAAAATATTTAAAAAACCAACGCTTGTTGCAACTGTACGAGTATTAACCGGTTTTGAAGGAAAAAGATCCCGAGCGATAGCCACAGTAGCGATTATTGAATTTCCGATTGTTAATGGAACCTGCGCAATCGCAGCTTTAAAGCCTGCTGTAAAATCATTCACTCCAGGGATGATCGGTGTAGGCATATGGAAACCTACCGAAAGTTTAGATAGGAGACTTGGAGCTGAAATCATAGCCAATCCAATGCCAAGCCCAAATATAGCAAGTCCTGCTGGAATTTTCCGACTATTCGCTAGAAAGAAAACCAGTATTATTGCAATAATTCCGACTGCAACGCTATCATATCCAATCCAAGGTGTTCCATTTCCATAGATATATCCTAGACCATTCATAGCAAGCGAGATACCAAGACCGAGCTGTACTCCACGAATCACTGGTCTAGGAACATATCTATCAAGAAATTCAATCCCTCCTAATAGCACAATCATTAGAATTGCCATTCCAGTTACTAGACCAGCAGCCGCAATCTGTTCTGGCGTAAATTTTTCCGCAATTGCTATTGCTCCAATCGCTTTCATTGGCTGCACTGCCATAGGTATTGCAAACGTTATTCCTGTTATAATATGAAATGCACCAAACATCAACATAATTCCAACTGGGGATACGCCACAAAATACGACTATGCCGATAAAAAATGGAATGAAAGTCCCCATATCTCCGAGTGATCCGGCAATTTCATGCCTATCATATCGGAAGCCAGAAATCTGTTTTTTAACATCTGCAGCGATGGACATAATCCCCACTATTCCACTGGTCTAAATAGTTCAACCTCAACTTCTTCTCCTGTTTCTACCCTATCCTTCCCCTCAGGGATAACTAACAATCCATTGGCTCTTACCATAGAAGAAAGAACTCCAGAACCTTTTTTTAATGGCTCTACAAAAAGCTGACTTTCTTTCTCAAAAACTCGAACTCGAACAAATTCTCTTATTTTAAGCATAGAATTAATGTTCTTTACAGCTCTTGCTTTAACAATGGTTTTAATTTCTTTGCTCACTCCAAGCATTTTTCGAATTACAGGCTTGGCAAGAGTTTCAAATCCAATCATAGCACCAATTGGATAGCCGGATAAAAATACAATCGGTTTATCGCTAACAATACCTAAGCCCGCAACTTTACCCGGCTTTATTGCAACACCGTGAATGATTATTGAACCAAATTTTTCAATAGCCTTACATACAAAATCATTAGTTCCAGGCCCTGCTCCACCCATTGTAATGATTATATCTGTCTTTCCAATTCCTTCTTTTATCTTATTTTCAATTTCATCAAGATTATCTCTAGCGATCCCTAGATTGAGCGGTGTTGCTCCAGCTTCAATAACCATTCCGCTGATTATTGTTCTATTTGTGCTAGCTACTTTGCAAAGTGGAACTGGTTTGCCCGCCTCAACTAATTCATTCCCAGTAGATATCAATGCCACAAGTGGTTTTTTTATAACCTTAACAGTTGTTTTTTCAAGAGAAATTACAATGCCAAGATCTGCTGGTTTTAAAACCTCTCCCTTTCTAAGTAAAATCTCTCCTGCTGTAAAATCTTCTCCCCTCTTGGAAACATCTTTTTCCGATGCAATAGGAAATGTAATTTGGATTTCATCATCAGAAATTTTTTTAGTGTGCTCCACTCTAATAACAGCATCAGAACCCTTTGGCATTGCTCCTCCAGTTGGAATATATGCAGCTTGATTTTTTTCAAGCATAAATGCTGGAACTTCTCCAATCTCAACGCTTCTAATTACTTTAAGGATAGCTGGATTTTCTTGTGAAGCCCCAAAAGTATCGCTTGCTCTAACTGCAAATCCGTCCATTGCTGCTCTATCAAAATTAGGAACGTCTCTATCTGCTACAATATCCTCGGCTAAAACTCTTCCAAGAGCATCATGAATCGGAATTTCTTCGGGCTCAAGCTGTTTAATCTCTGTAGTCTCGAAAAATTTTCTTACAGCATCTTGCACGCTTATTCTTTTTAATGCTGAACTTCCTTTACTCAATCTGAGTTCCTCATCAGTATATTAGAACAAAATAACTTCTACTTCATCCCCCTTGTTTAGGTCTCTATCAGTGAGGAAATACCCATCTGCAAAAACACTTGACCTTAGTGTATGTGCAATAATTGATACTTTGTATGGAGAACCTGGAGCGAATACTTTCAAGGGGGACTTTTCTGATCCAATGGGAATTGCTTCTCCATCCTTGATTTGAGTGAATACCCCATATACGAACCCTTTTTTTGGCAGCAAAATATCCTCAGAGGTTCTAAATTTTTTTACAACTTTTGGATGATTGCTATCGAAAAATCGTTTTACAATTAACTCCCATGCAATCAAGGTTCCATTCGGTTTTCCTGGTAAAGCAAAAACTGGCTTTCCATTTATTACTCCAACCGCTAGTGGTTTTCCTGGCCGAGTTTGTACTTTATGAAAAATTAGTTCACCTAGATCGGAGATTGCCTTTGGCACAAAATCTCTCTCTCCAACAGAAACGCCACCAATTGTGATTATTGCATCATACTTAGCTCCTTCTAATAGCTTCTGTTTTATCAGCTCAAGATCATCAGGTACTGATTTTAGATCCGTGGGAGCACAATTTACCTCTTTTAGAAAGGCAATAACCATCGGTGCATTAGTGTTCGTGGTCAAATTATTGTGAATTTCACTGCCAGTTGAAATTATTGCTACAGTATGTTTTTTAAAAACAAATATTTGAGAGAGCCCAAGTTTATGGAGAATACCTATGTCTTGAGCTCTAATCCGATGGCCTGGTTTAAATATGGTTTCTCCTTCTTCAAAATCGGTTCCGGCACGAAGCACATTCTCAAATTGTTTCATCTTTTTACCGAATAACAAATTACCTTCTATTTGTGCATCCTCAATCTTGAGAACAGCATCTGCGCCTTCAGGCAGCAAAGCACCGGTAGCTACATACATTGTTTCTCCATTTTGGATCTCTTTACTAGAATCATCGCCAGCGTAAATTTTCCCTATTAAACGCAATGGATATTGATCAGATGATTTGAGAGCATATCCATCGAACGTAGATTTATGGCGAGATGGTGATCTGAACTGTGCCGTTATCGGTTCTGCAAGTTCTCTGTCCAGCGCATCATCTATATTAATGCGTTCTGTAGTTCTTCTTGATTGAAACTTCTCTCTAAGTTGGTCAATTATTGATTTGGCTTGAGCAAGTGGTATCATATTTAACATTAGATCACCATCTGATTTCTAAGCGTCTATGCGCAGCTTCTATTAGTCCAACTGTACCAGCCATCATAACATCCCCTCCTGGGCTTGCAAAATGAAATTTTAAATGCGTTTTATTGAAAATTGATCTTTTTGGACCTGTTACAAGGATGGCTTTGAGACTGCCAAATCCTAATGAGTTCAAAACGTAAACTCCATGCCCGCCATCATCAAGTACCTCTTTGTTTGTGAGACTTCCATTTGCAAATCTAACCAAAAATCCTTCAAGTTTATTTGGAGATAGCAATCCAGTATGGTGCTCAAAAATCCCATCAATCTTGCCATCTGAGATAAGAGCTGCTGTAGTGTGACCATTGCCAACATTGACTGCCATCAAATTTCCAATATAATTAGCTCTTGGATCTTTTAAACATCCTAAAAATGCAGCTGGAGCGGTATCCATTACTATTACTTTAGCATTAGGCAAGTCTCTTTTTACAGCTTTAACTGCTGACCTCATTCTGACGAAATAGCGGGGTATTTCGTTTTCTTTAAAAGCAAATGATTCGAGCCTTTGATTTTTCTTTAACAAATCTTTGATTTTCTCGAATCTAAACACTCTATCGCTTATGCCCTTAGGACTAACTCCATGGTCTTGAACAGCAATGGCCACAACCCTAAGATCACTTAAATCTTCTCCAATTTTTTCAAAAAAGTTTTTCAGCTCTCCGAGATCTATTTCCTTTATAATTAGTTTAATTCCATCAAAATTCACAGGTTCTTTTCCAACTATTTCTATCCCTAAGTTTCTCACTTGATCTAAGTCATTTCTAACTGTATAAGCAGCGTTCTCGGTCATTAAAACTTTGTAACCTTTCTCTACATGTTTTTTCAATGCAAATGCAAAAGCTCCTCCCCCTATCACATCGCCATCTATAAAAATGTGTTTTCTATTTCGAGTAGCCTTTTGAACCTGTTTGGCAAAAACTATTGAAGGGGAAGGCAGTACCATTTTTGTACAATTTTCAAGGTTTTTTCTTTTATCATAAAGAAGAATATCTAAAGTTCCAGAGCCAACATCTAAAGCTAATATTTTTTTGGCAGCATTAATATCCAAGTTAAATTTTTCCTTGCAGCGTGGACAAAAATTTTCTTTTTTGGTTTTTTTTCTAGATTTAGATTGTGGGTGATTCAACTAATATGCACATCTCCCTTTGAAGTTATTATAATGTCAAATGGTTCGATAACACGACGGCCATCAAGTTTTGCAGATTCTTTTGTGCTTATCATTTCAACAATCTTTGTTGCATTTTCACGCACATGAATGCCTTTAGTATTGGCAACATTAAGCACTAATCCCGGAACTTCAAAAACATCTGTTCCCGGCTTGACTGTAACATGAACTGGAGATTCAAATTTTTCAATTAATCTAAGCGTTTCGCGAGCGGCTTCAATTTTTTGGCGTGCTCTTCGCTCCATAATAGTTATGTTAACTCTAGTAGTTTTAAGGCGCTTTGCTATTTCTTCTTGTGTTAGACCTTGAACTCTCAAGCGAAGGACTTCAAATTGTTTTTTAGTAAGTAGACCACGTTTCATAGTAATCGATTATGATTACTAATTATATATAAAGTAAACGTTGCCATTTACCTTTGGTAAAATTAAAATTAACATAGGGTAACTTCTGATCCAGCGAATTCTTATGAACCATCGATCGCTTTGATTCAAACGGAAATGTACGCATCGCATGGTATGATATAGAGATGGAAATTTTGAGATTTATTATAAAAGGAGCACTGCACCGCTGGTACCTGAATTTCCAGAGCCTATGTGGATAGCGATAATGGCCCCATGTGTATACTCTATTCTTTATTATAAGTTTGCTATGCTCTACAATTTGAACCAGAATACATCAAAAGTAAAGTTAAACAAATGAAATTAATAGTTAAGCTTAAAACTCAAGATATTTTAAAATTTCTTCTTAGTTTTTAATGAGCCATAAAAGTAGAAAGAGATTCTATTAACTCTTTCTCTTTTTTACAGGAAAGACACAAATTTTCTCCTTTTTGGCTAATGTAAGAGTTTCCACATTTTGAGCATTTTGATTTCTCAAGCTGAATCAACACCTTCCTCTTATCATCAAGGAGATCATGTGGATTAACATACGATGAATGTTTTATTACCCCCTCTGGGCAAACCTCTGAACATAAACCGCATTTAGTGCAATATGCCAACTTGATACAAATGATGGCTTTGTCTTCATTATCATATCTACTCAATGCGCCTGTTGGACATAAAATTACACACAAATCACAGCCTTTGCAACTCTTATCTATCTCTACTTTAGAGAATGGTAATTCATCAACATTAATTTTATCTGTAACCGGTTTCCCGAGCTCTTTAAAAAGTTTTAGTAAAAGTGCTCGCTTCTCTGGCAACCTTGGAATAAATCTTTTCTTAGTAAAATCTTTAATTGGAACTTCAGCAATCAGGGCTTCCGTTACAGTTGTGGTTATATTAGAGGCTACATTGGTCGCTTCCTCTCTGAGATAGGAGAAAAATTCTCTCCTTGAGTAACCATCCACTAAGTTATTAGCTTCGGAAGATACAAAGATCTTTTTTTCTTTACCAAAGATATCTAGAATTTCATTTGCATTTTTAACGCTTTTCAAAGCTACATTTAACCCTAATTTGAATTCACATCCTTTACATTGGCTTGCATTTAACCAAATATTCTCTACACCTGAAAGAGCAGCTCCTACCAAAACAGTCTCATTTAAAAAGCCAAGACAAGGAACCTCTATATTGCCCCTAGAATTCGGCGATAAAGAACACGCGAATACCGCCATTTTTCTATTCCTCATTTTCTGAAGGAGGCGCTCAAAAGATAATTTCCTTAACTCAAATGCTCCGGTAGGGCATAAATTAGTACAAATGCCGCAACCGTTGCATATAGAATTAACTTTAAGAGGATCGTTTAAAGTAATAGCTTTGAGCGGGCAATTTTCTATGCAGAGTTTGCACTTAGAATTTTTATACCGAAATTTCAAACATAAGTTTGGCTGGAAATTCACCAGAGGTTGCGATAAAATCTTACCTACTATATCTAGCTCAACCATTGAATTGACCTGAAGATAATCTATAGAATTAATTTAATTTTAAGAGACTTTTTGGCCTCTTCTATTAATAAATCCATTTCTTTATGCTCTAACTCAATATATTCTTTTGTCAACTTTGCAATTGTTTTATAAAATATATGTTTTGAAGATTCTTTAACTTTACTACAAAATTTTGGAGCCCATGTTATCAGATGTTCAGTAAGAAATTCCTTTTGCATCTCTAAGAATTTTATTGCACTATCTTTATCCCTAGATTTCCAGGCTTCAAATTCCTTGTTAGTTAAATAATGCATAAACTCTAATTCTAGGCCAATGTGATCTGGCAAATCTTTGCAATTTTCTGAAATTTTTACGCCAGCTTTTCTATATTTTTCTTTTACAGCTACTGTAGATTTGCCATAAAGTAAACCTTCAACAACTTCTGTCTTTGGAGATAATCCTGCTTCTGGAACGCCAGAATATTCAATAGTCCATTTATCTTTGTATACTGATTCATATGGCGGAACATAATCCAAACCCGGTGCTGTGAACAAACGAGTATATTCAATTTCAAGCTCATTGAGCAGAGTATTCAGCTCTGAATTTTCAATAAACTTTGAAAGAGAAGCAAATATCGAACCTGAAAAACTTCTAAGTGCTAATAAAAAATTTTTGTCCTTTATTTTCTCTACAAATTCTTTTGAAGGTTTAAAAGAATAAATTAATGAAAAAAAATTATATATATTGCTTCTAGCTTCAGCTAATTCTTCAAAGTCTTTAAAATTTTTCTCACTCATAGTTTTATTTTTTGACAATATCAATAATATAGTTATTGGCTTAAGCCTATCAAAGAATTTATTTCCATAAAAAATGGTTCTGAGCCTTCCAATTAATATAAGAAAGCCATTTTTAAATAACAATATTTGGGAAGCTAGGAATAGAACTACAGATTTCCTTGAGGTACCCAAAACTAAAATTGGAGAAAAGAAAAAATAAAAAATTTTTTCACATATTTTTTCTGTACTTTCTGTATAGACTATATAGCAAAACAGGTAGTATAGCAACTACCACTATTGCGGTTGGCCCACATATAGGTTTCTTTTCTTCTTTAGGAGGAGCTGGAGTTGGAGCAACTAAAGAGTGAATATTTATTTTGCCCAGAAGATTGCCCCTATCAGCATGGCACCCATTGCAGATCTCAGGAGTAGGTCTCGTCATCTTTGTGTGTACAGTACCCATTTGCTCAGTGCCCCTATGGCATACAAAGCACTCAGTGCCCTCTTTACTATGTTTGCTTGCCTTCCAATCTTCTACAATTTTTGGCGTTGTTCCCGTGTGGCATTTTACGCAATCCTCAAATTTTTCTTGCGCCGATACAGTTTGGATAAGAAATATAGTTACAAGAACTAATGATATCGCAATTAGTTTTTTCATCTCTTTCACCACCTTATGCCTTCACAAGCTTTACTTTAGTATCATAGAAAACTGCACTTCCGCCAGTTAGATCTGAGAGACACGTGTTTTTAAGATGAGGATCAACTAACATTGCTGCATTAGCATGAATGCCTCTACCCCTGCGTTCATCTCCTTTGACAACAACTCCATCAACACTTATATCCCGGCTCCCAGTAGCCCAGTTACCAAAGCCAAGTGAAAAGGCAATTACTCCAGGTGCGATGGCTTGAGAAACTTTAACTTTGCCCACCATTGGTAGTTTTCCTCCTGCTTTAAGGTCCCATGTGCCTTCAGGATTAGATGGTGAAACAACCTTTGTTTTATCCCCATCTTTTAATCCTAACCTATCTGCATCCTTTTTATTTATCAAGATGAAATTCTCTGAGAGTACGGCTAAGAGCCAATAGTCGACACACGTCCTCGATTTTGTCTGGGTTACTTCTCTATGGGTAATCAGCTGAAGATCATACTCTGGATCAAATTTGATCTCATTGCCCAAAGAATCTGTTAAAGGCATATATGCTGGCAAACCATAGAAGTACTTTCCAGTTCTGGAATTTTTAGTAGTAGCTGTCTTCTCTTGGTACATGTTGATTAAGTTCTGACCAGATTTCTTGTAAGTGTGAACAATCCAACCAGGTTGTTTGCCTTTCTTTCCCTCTTCAAAGTCCTCAAAGGCTCCCCCACGATTGAGCGCATACACTGTTTTTCTCCAATTATCTCCTGCAATCTTTTTCCATCTTTCAACATCGAAAACTGTCTTTGAAAGGTGTCTTCGTGCTTTTGTAAAAAGTTCTATCTCTTCATCGCTTGCATCAGGCACTTTAGCATCCACTGCAACATTCGCAGCTTGCCTTACATAATAATCATCTGGCTTTTTAAGATCTACGCCTTTCTCAAATCCATCTGGGCCAAAA
>JACRDV010000033.1 GCA_024860865.1 Methanobacteriota archaeon
AATGGATATGTGAAATTGTATGAGATCAGTTAAAAATACATCCGGTTATTCTCTCCTACTAAAAATTTCGCTGTTGTTACTGAAGTTGTGGTTGAGCGATAACTAGGTCATAACAAAACTGAGGAAAGCCATGCAAATTGCTCAGTGTTATTTTCGGTTCTTGCATGGAGGTATTGAAGAGCACATTTTGAATCTAGGAAAAATTTATTGTTTAAAAGGCTATAACAATAGTGCAAGAATAATTTATGAAAATATTAATTAATATGAAAATTCATAATATTATGAAAAATGAGAAAAATGCAAAGAATAACGATAAGTTTGCCAAAAGATTTGGCTGATGTGCTAGGAAAAATAGTCAAAGAAGAGCCAAAATTTGGAAAAAAATCACATCTTTTTGTAGAGGCTTTAAAAGAGTATATCGAATTCCATCATCCAGAACATTTTATCCAAGGGAAACCTAAGGGTCCTCTAGTGCTCAAAAGCCTCAAAATCCGGCAGAAATTAAGAGGGCCCTCTTTAGTTCTTAAAGGGAGACCTAAGCTTGAGGGGTTTAGAATCGAAGAATGATTTGAGCTATAAATATGCCAAGGATGGCAAAACCCAAACCAACAAGATAATTCCAAATATTCCAATCATGTGGTTACGATTGCGCACTGCACAGAGATCTGCTGTAACTCCGGCCATAGTTGATAGCGGATTCGATGGAGGCCTTTATTCAGATGATAAGTTGCCAACTATTTTAGAAGAAGAAACTCCTATTGGAATTGAAACATTATATTCACCAGGAAGTGAAGTGAAATGTGAAATTTTTAAAGTTAGAGCATGGTTGATAGAAGAGAAAGGTGGCAAGGATAAAATAGATATTGGTCAAATTCTCATTTATGTCCCAATTAGAGTTAGAGATTTAGCCGAAAATATTATTCTTGGAAGAGAAGTTCTCAATAAATTAGATGTTGCTTTAGAACATGGAGAAGAAACCCGTATATATAAGTAAATATCTTCTCAAAGACTAGGATCTCGAAAAAAAGAGAAAAGCCTTGAAGGCTCAGAATGCTAGGTGTGAGCTCTAGCTAACCACTTCGCTAGAAACTACTTAATAGCACCTGATTTTGGGGCTATGGTCCTAGCTATCCATAACAAAACTGAGGAAAGCCATGCAAATTGCTCAGTGTTATTTTCGGTTCTTGCATGGAGGTATTGAAGAGCACATTTTGAATCTAAGCGAAGAGATTAAAACTCAAGGGCATTCGGTCGATTTAATAGCTGGAGGGTGGTTAAGAAAAGATGCACCCATGTTTCCGTTAAAAGAAACTGGTTATGCTAATTTTCCGTTGCTGAGAAAATATTCATTTGCTTCAAAAGCCAGCAAATATTTGAAAGATTTTGATTTGGTTCATTGTCACGATTGGTCCTCAGCGCTAGCTGCTCAAGAAGCAGAAGTACCTTATGTTTTAACATGTCATACTTTTTATCCTTATAAAAGTTGGAAAAATTTATTGTTTAAATATTTTTTAAAAAAGGCTCTTTCGAAAGCCAAGGGTATAATTGCAACGAATAACTTTGTAAAAGAAGGATTAAATCGCGAATACAATGTAGAAGCTGAAGTAATTCCAAATGGAGTTACTCTGAAAGAATTTTATAGGTCAAAAAGCGAGCCTTTCATACTTTTTGTTGGCAGACTCTCACCGGAAAAAGGATTACGTGTTTTAGTAAAAGCATTCGATGCTATTTGCAAAAAACGCAATGATGTTAATTTAAAAATAGTAGGCGATGGACCCCTTAAGTTAGAGCTAATCGAATATTCAAAAAAAAATCCTCAAATTGAAATCTGTGGATATATCACAAAAGATGAGCTCAGGAATCTATACTCCCGGTGCAGTTTTTTAGTTTTGCCATCTGTAATTGAAGATTTTGGTGTAGTTCTGTTAGAAGCACAGGCATCATCTAAGCCAGTCATTTCAACTAACGCTGGAGGAATTTCGGAGATAGTGCAACATAAGAGAACTGGGTTATTAGTCAAACAAGGAGATGTTAAGGAGCTTGTCGAAGCAATGTTGTTGTTAATAAATGATGAAAAACTTAGAGAAAATATGGGGGCACAAGCAAGATCATTTGTAGAGCAATTCGATTGGGGAAAAATTGCATCAAAGATAGTTAAAGTTTATGAAGAAGCTATTAAGAGGTAAACTACTCGGCTAAATAAAGCCCCGAGCATTCCTTCAGGTGATTAAGTTGCAAACCTTCAGCTTCATCGGAACAGAAGGATGGGTTTACTTCCATCCCACCCGGAGTAATAAGAAAAGCTCGCACTCCGAGCAAAGCAATTGGAAGCTCGCAGAGCTTATACCATGTAATTATAACTTCCAAATATATAAGTTGACAGAGGTGGCCAGAAGTATTCTTTTGAATTTAAAGCTCCGAAATTCTTTCCCACAGCTGAAGCAGGGGTATCCTTTCGATTGTGTCAACCATGAAAGATTGTTCTTTTATTTATTTAGAGGCGGCTTGAAACATACATCTCATGCGCTATCGGTTGCAGCTTTTTCAACACTTTTTTAACTTTACTTCAAGATTTTTGTTCTTGAATTACTTCAATTCTTTTTTCTGATACTAAAATTAGACTTCTAATGTGTTTCTCCAATCTGACTTTAGTTAGAAGTTTGTCAAGAAATTTTTTAACTTTTTCAGGTGTGGATGGATGGACATGCATAATAACCACTCCAAAGGATGCTTTTAATTGATAGTAAAGTGGTGCAAAGTCTATATCGAGCGAGAAAATGATTCTATTTTCTTTAATAGCCGCTCTAATAATTTCTCGATCGGAAGCTCCTCTTAGGTTTATTTCTGAAGATCGAACTACATCATAACCCAAATTACGAAGCCAAATTAAAACGCTGTATGGGAAATCTTCATCAACTAATATTTTAGCGGAATTAGGCTTCAATTGGTATCACTGTTTCATGTTGGAGCATCAATGAAGCGTATTTAAGTGCAGCTTGTATGTCCTCTCGAGTTAGCTCGGGATATTCCTTTAAGACGTCTTCGATGCTCATCCCAGCAGCTAAAAGTTCCAAGATTAGATATACAGGGATTCTAGTACCTTTTATTACGGGCTTGCCTGCTAAGATTTCGGGGTTTATTTCGATGCGTTCAGTTTTCATGGTTATCCTTATTTGAAACAATAGGAGAAAGTTAAATATATTATTACCGCATCCTCACCTTATTTTTGCTCTTTAAGCAGTTTTACCCAGTCCTTCGTAATTTGGATGCTTTTTGGCTTTCCATTCCTTCTATTGTTCCAAGCGAAGAGCCTTGCCTGCTCCGCAAGCTGGCTAGGGAGATTTGTTTTCTCTCTAACAATTTTATAAGTAATTTGGTGAAGCTCAGTTGAGGTTTTGGGTGAAATTGCTTGATTGCATCAAAGCAAATTCCAAAAGCCCTTGAATACTCAAAAGAAAGATTGTTTAAGGCTGTCTCCTTAATATTTGTTAATGGCAGCGTATCTAGCTCAATGGGATTATATGCTACTTTTCAAATATATAAGTTGACAGAGGTCACCAAATATTCCTCCC
>JACRDV010000036.1 GCA_024860865.1 Methanobacteriota archaeon
CCTAATGCCCCAATTGCAGATGCTGTTAAAACAATGATCGAAAAAAACATTAGTTCTGTTATAGTTGGCAGTAATGATAAAGAAATTATTGGAATGTTTACTGAAAGAGATGTGTTGAGAGAGGTAGTGGCTAAAGGACTCGATGCAACAAAAGTATCTCTAATAGATGTGATGTGCAGCAAAGAACTAAAACATCTCATGTGTAGAGTGACAATAACAGTTAATGAAAATGCACCTATAGAAGAAGCTGCTGACAAAATGATGGGACGCTATATTAGGCATTTGCCGGTTACTAACGATGATGGAAAAATTGTAGGAATGGTAAGCGCAAGAACTGTAATGAATGCATTGAAATATGCAAATTTGAGGCGCAAGAGCGAACGCCTATACCTCTTCTAGTTACACTATTTGAACAGTTCATGCAAGCGAATATGAATTGGGCCAAGTGACCCTCCATAATTACCAGCGCTTATTTTAACTATACCTGAAACTTTTACTGCGGCTGAAATTCCTTCGCGCATTGCAACTCTAACATTCTCTTCTGAAATCCCGTCAATTACAATTTCAAAAACGGATTTTACATTAGCTGGAATTTTTGACTCTGGAACTTTATCTTTAATAGTAGGACAAAAAAGATGGTTTGTTGAAGCGCGCAAAAACTTATACTTAGAGCCAACTTTCGAACCAGAAGCGCAAATCCCTCCTGGAAATGGAGTAATCACCCCTTTGACCTTTGTGATAGCTCCAGCAGCAGCTTCAGCAGCTATTAATGCGCTCTTTTGAGTCTCTCCAAGAATTAGGAAGTTCCCCCCCGCAACTCCTTTTCTAATACCAAAGCTGTGTTCAACAATGAAATCGCCAGACATAATTGGGATTCGAATTACTTTTCTTTCAAATAAATTGTCTTGAGATTCAAAACCGTCGCCAAAAAATCTGAGCCTGTAACCAACATCTAATTTTTCTTGTGGATCTGGCAGAGCATCCCAAACTGAAGCTGTGGGAGTTGGAATCAAACACTGTCCGATTCTCAATAAAAGATAGTCTTTCATCATTTTTTTGGGACCAGTTATTTGGGAGATAGTGCCAGGTCTGCTGTCCGGGGTTTCATTAGATGAGACATTCCTTTCAACGCCACATTCTCCTGGGCACCCAATCATTGTAGTTCCAAAACCAACTGCTATTTCTGCTCCAATCCTAGCCCATCTCTCAGTAACTGCTGTAACCAAAATTCTAGCGACCCATGTATTGAATGCTTCAGCATAAGTATCTTCTATTTCAACACCATTCATTTTCATTAGCACACCCCCCATGTCCATTGTCTTTAAAAGACAAAAAATGTAATTAAATTTTGTCTGACATTAATAGACTAAAAGGCGTACAAAGCTTTTCTCATTGTAGAGACATAATAATGTAAGAACTGCCATGAAAAAAAGCAGCATAGCCATAGCATTGGTGGTGATAGGGGTATATCTCCTTATTCCATCTCCGCACGAAATGTTGCTTTATCCAGTCAAAATTCCCCTTTTAATGAGGTATTTGGACATAACATCGACTACAGCATTTGCTTTACTGTTTGGTAGCTGCAGAGTTGGCGGTACTTTTTTTATTGCTCTTGGGGTTTTACTTGGAGGACATCAAATATATCACAGGTTAGAAGTTATTCTTCAAACAATGGAAAGACCTGTTCTAAAATTTTTTCCATGGTATAATCATGTGCGTAATTCTTTAGTCCTTAGATCGATCTCTAGTAGATTTAAGCGCATGCGAGCACGAAATTATAAACGAAAATATAAGAATAGTTTTTCTCGAAAAAAGATGCTGAGAAAATTTAGTATTATCAGGTTATTTTAATTTATAATTTAATCAGCAAAGCAGTTTTGAAAACTAAATTCAGAAAATCAATTAATCAGAACAAACTTGCTAGAAGTTTTTCCGCTTCAACTTTAATATCATCGTAAAGACTGTGGCCATGCGAATCCATGGCTACAACCAACGGACCAAAATCTTTTACTTCAAGCTCCCAGATAGCATCAGGTATTCCAAGGTCCAGCCAATACACCTTTTTTATTCTCTTAACTTTTTGCCCTAGAATAACAGCACAACCGCCGGTAGCTGCCAGATAAACAGAACCATACTTTCTCATCGCCTTTAGAGTATTCGAATCCATTCCGCCTTTCCCAATAATTGCCCTTACGCCAAGCTTTAAGATATCAGGCTGGTACTTGTTCATTCTTGCGCTGGTGGTTGGTCCAATAACCAAAAGTTCAAACTCTTCATTTTTCTTAACAATCGGTCCAGCATGAAAGAGTACGCTGTTAGTTAAATTTATTGGCACATCTTTTCCTTTCTTGATAAGTTCTAGAATGCGCGCTGATGCTTTATCGCGAGCAGTTAAAATTGTTCCAGTCAAATAGACTATATCAGATACATTTAATTCTCTTACTTCAGTTTCAGTTAATGGAGTTTCCATTGAAATTTTCAATTTAATTCCTTCAAATAAATTTAACCTTATTATCAACATAGATTCGCGCAGTTGCTTTCCTTGCTGCCCAACACAAAAAGCAAATGGCTGCTGGTAATCCTGCTACATGAGTATCAGCCACTTCAATAAAAACATCGAGAGAAGTTGTATTGCCACCTAATCCCATTGGACCTATTCCAGTTTCATTTATTAGTTTGAGCAGACTTTCCTCAAGTTTAGCGAGGTTTTGGTCAGCATTTCTTTGCCCAATTGGCCTAAGCAAGGCTTTTTTCGCCAATTTAAGCGAATAATCAGCAGTTCCTCCTAACCCAACTCCCACTATGGTTGGCGGACAAGGTTTGCCACCAGCATTAATTACGGTTTCTAAAACAAATTTTTTGACTCCATCGGGGCCCTCTGCAGGTGTTAGCATTTTGAATGCACTCATGTTTTCAGAGCCACCGCCTTTTGGCATAAATGTTAATTCTAAATAATCTTCGTTAGAAAGTTCGATATCAATGATAGGAATTTGATTTCCAGTGTTAGTGCCAGTATTCTTTCTGGTCAAAACTTCGACAATATTTGGTCTTAAAATATTATCATTAGTAGCTTTTTTAATTCCTTGTGCAATTGCATCGAATAAATTTCCATCTACTTGTATTTTTTTTCCAAGTTTTGCAAATATAATAGGTATTCCGGTATCTTGGCAGATTGGCTTGCTTAGTTGCTTTGCAAGTTGAATATTTTCGAGAATAACTCTTAGGTTTTCCTTTGCAATTGGATGTGCTTCTTTTTGATAAGCATGCCTTAGAGCTTGAACTACATCCTCTGGCAATTCTATAACTGCTTTTTTAACTAACTCAAAAATAGTATTAGAAATAACCCCAGATTCAATTGCCATAATCAAAACTCAAGATTTAGCATAGCTTTCTATTTCAGCTAATTTTTCATCAATCATTTTCTGAATTTTTTCGATCTCTTCCTTAGGTAGATGTTTAAACCTTGATTGTGCAATCAAATATTGCTTAACCGGCTTCTTTTGAGCTGGCCAATATGTGATTCGAAGTTTACCATTTTCAACTTCATAGAGAGGCCACATTCCGGTTTCTACAGCGAGTCTACCAAGTTCAACTGTCTTTTCTGCTGGAAAACCCCAGCCAACAGGGCAAGGAGCCAAAATATGGATATAACTTAGACCCTTTGTTTTTGAGGCTTTTATCATTTTCTCTGCGAAGTCATAGGGGTATGATGTGCAAGCTGTAGCTACATAAGGCACTTCATGCGCAGCCATGATCATTACCATATCTTTTTTAGGTCTTTCATTTCCAATGCTGAATTTACCGGGTGGAGAAGTCGTTGTTCTGGCCCCATATGGAGTTGCTCCACTTCTTTGAATGCC
>JACRDV010000040.1 GCA_024860865.1 Methanobacteriota archaeon
AATAAATTATATGCAGTCCAAATTAAATTAAGTCAGACAAAAAATTCTACCACAAAAATTCTAACTGAAAATAAAATATGCATAAGAAAAATTAACCACAACAATTGTATTTAAGAGCGTTTAATAAAATATTTTGTGGTCTACATTTTGCGAGAGTAATTTCGTATTTTGAAACGATTATAGGGAACTCATGTGGTTTTAATTATTGATCCTGAAGTGAGAGCTAAATTTCTCAGATTGCAAGTTTTAGTAGGGCAATTCAAAGGCGTAAAAATAAAGAGAGGAGATGCTGAGTTACAAACATTCAAAGAACAAGTGATTAAACAAGTAAAAGAGGAATATAAACTTGAAAAGCTAAAAGATGTTCAAATTTTCAGGGCTTATCGAGATTTCTTTTGGAGAATTGGAATCGATCCTACAAAAGTTCGGCCAGCTGCCGAGGCATTAATTAGGAGGATTTTAGGAGGCAAATCTATCCCAAATATTAACACACTTGTAGATGTTTATAATTTGGCCTCTATAAAAACAGGGATCGCTTTAGCAGCTTTTGATGAAGATAAATTGCAAGGTAACCTAGTCATGAGATTTGCGAAAGAAGGCGAAAAATTTCTTGGGATTGGAATGAAAGAGTCTATTGAACTTGAAGGAACCGAGATAGTAATTTCTGATAAAGAAAAATTGATTGCTATCTATCCCCATAGAGATTCTGATCAAACGAAGGTTACGGATATGACGAGAAATATTTTATTACTAGTGTGTGGGGTTCCTGGAATAGAAGAAAAAATTTTACAAGATGCTGGAAATGTGGCTGTAAAATATATAATTAAATACTGTGGAGGAGAAGGAAAGTTAGATTAATTTAAAAAAATGATCAACTACCATTCTGACCAAGTATATCTATGAGCTGCTCTTATTTCTTTCTTCTTCTCAATAATATAACCGCTATAATGATTATACCAATTATGCCTCCAACTATTAAATAAGTTCGAGTGTAAATAGGTGGCGACACTAAAATTGCAGTCGATTTTGTATCAACAAGATGATCCACTCCTTCAGTCCAACTAATTTGCACATCCACCGGATATGCCTGTGGTTTAGCATCCGAGTCTACATCTATATGGAATATACATGCTGTGGTTTCACCCGGTGCTAATGAATCTATATAATAAGTTTTTCCAGAAGGCGTAATTGGATAATCAGCTCGCAAATTTAATTTAATCTCTTTAGCAGTGGCAGTTCCCTTGTTTTTAATTTGAACAAAAATGCGATCTCCTTTGTCATCCGGTTTTATTTCCTTGGGATCAGAACTTATCCCTATTATCTCAAATTTTGCTGTGGGTTCTAATTTAACAGATAAATTTACTATTTTAGATGTAGCCACACCATATTTGTTAGCATAGATCATGCGAATTGGGAGGACCCAATTTTTTGCTTCAGCACTTTCATTCACTTCAACTTGAATTGTTTCAACAATAGCAGACTTTGGAGGGAGATCTCCAACATAAATTGCTTGGCTTGCCCATAAAACTTCAAAGGGATAGGAATCCAACGGGTATACCCAAATATCCTTTGCTATATCAGTGCCAAAATTCGATGCTTTAAGTGCTATCTTAGCCGCATATCCTGGTCGAATTTTCTCAGGCTGAGATGCTGTAACGCTTAATAAAATTTCAGGTTTACCAGATACTGTTATAGTAATTCGTTCTGTTGAAATTTTAGATACATAGGGTGTTTTACCCGGTTCAAATGCTGTATAAGTTAAAATTACGTTTAAGGTGTAATCGCCAGCTATTGCATTAGAATCAACTGTTAACTGAAATTTACTAATGCTTATTGACTCGCCTGGTGATAGGTAATCTAAATGAAATGCTTCAGTGGGACTAATTTGAAGAAAAGGATATCCGCCTTGGAGCTGAACATAAATATTTTCTATTTCAAACTTATACGCATTTCTAACTGTAAATGTTAAATTGAAACTCTTACCTGGTAAAACTTGTGGAGCTAGTATATTCTCTACTACTAATTCATGTGTAGGAACTTGAGCAAGACTTGGTTCAATTAATATTGCCAATAATATAAAAAACACAACTGGCACCGAAGTGGTAATTTTCCCCATTTTATCACCTATTCAATAGTTCTTTTAAAGGCAAGAGTACCTATAATAAACATTAACAAAGCGAAACCGCTGATGATGACTAAATCAAGTACCAATGCCGACCAAATTACTCCGCGAAGAATAACAGCACGAAGAGCATCTACTGAGTAGGTGAGCGGGTTTATCGCAGCAAGTGGTTTCATCCATGATGGCATCGATTGAATTGGATATAGCGCTCCGGAAAGAAACCATGTTGGTATTACCACCATTATCATGACCAATGGAAACTGCTCAAACTCCTTTATCCGCGTTCCGAAGGCTACACTCATACCAATGAAAGCGATAGACGTGATAGTTATGACCAAGAAAATCAATGAAAATCCTAACAAGCTGATTTTGATACGAGCACCCATTAAAATAGCAACGAACAATGCAACGAATCCAGCAATTATGGTTTGAGTTACCCCAGCGCTAGTTTTACCTAGAATAATAGCTGCTCTAGTGATCGGAGCAACCATAAGAGTTCTTAGGGTCCCAAATAGGCGATCCATAACCAGACCAAGGCCACCGCTAAATACTGCAGAGAATATAAGGCACATTATGATAACACCAGGTGCTAGATAGTCAAAGTAACGTATCCCACGGGCATAAAGAATGTTCTCGTGAATTTCAGTCGGATTTGCCAGAAAACTCGCACTTGTTTGTGGGTTCTCTTGAATAATAAAGTTAACAGTCACTTGTTTGTCAAAGGCCTTTTGTACGGCATCCAAATACGAAGTAATTGTCATCGCTGTCATGAGCACGGTATTATCTATAATTAATTGAATGCTAGCTGTTTTTCTTTTATCAAGATTTTTGCTGAAATCAGGCGGGATGATAATAACAGCTGTTACCTCTCCATTTTTCAATAAATTTAAAGCGTGCGCATAATTTGTGTTCGCTGTTATCTCTATCGCTTTTCCAGACTGAAGCAAATTGATAAACTCATTCGCGTGTAACCCGGTGTCCTCCACAACTAGTGCAATTGGGACATGATCAATTGTTCCACCAAAAGCGTGACCGAAGATTCCAAGCCATATAAAAGGAAATATCAGCACCCGAAGCACCCCAAAAAACGGGCTCTCCTTTATCCAGACTCGCATTTCTTTTTTCCAAATCGCATAAGAGTCCCTGAGTACTGACACAATTTCACCGGCGTAAGATTTTTCGGATCTCTGGGCCCTCCTCGCGGATTCTGCGACCGGTATAATGAATAAAAACATCTTCCAAAGTTGGTTCATACATGCCTATTGAATTGATTGAAACCCCAGTTTTCTCTGCAATGTGAATTAGTTTGGGTATCAGTTGCTCACCATTTGCTGCCACTAGGTGTATGGTGTCCTGGTTAACCATAATTGGGATATGGTCCAAATCTTTTACAGCCTTCACAAAAGCTTCGGCTGGCCCACTAATTTTTATATCAATAACCGTGCCCTTTCCAATTTTATTCTTAAGATCAGAGGAGGTGCCAAGTGCAATAATCCGACCATTATCAATAATAGCAATTCGGTCGCAAAGAGCGTCGGCTTCTTCCATATAATGCGTTGTTAAAAATATCGTGACGCCTTTCTCTCGAAGAGAATGAATATATTTCCAGATAACTTGTCGAGTTTGTACATCAAGGCCCAGAGTGGGTTCATCCATGAAAATGAGTTTTGGTTGATGAAGAAATGCTTTAGCGATTTCTAATCTCCGTTTCATGCCACTTGAGAAGGTTCTGATTATATCATTCGCTCGATCACCTAGTTGAACAAGGTCTAAAAGCTCTGGGATTAATCGACTGTATTCAGCTCTTGGAACGTGGTAAAGCTCAGCATGAAATTCAAGGTTCTCCCGTGCAGTTAAACGGCTTTCTAGTGCGACTTCTTGAGGAATGACTCCGATACTCGCTCGAACAGCATCAGGTTCTTTAATTATATCATAACCTGCTACAATAGCTGTGCCTTCAGAGGGTTGAAGCAATGTTATCAGGCAATTAATAGTAGTTGTCTTTCCGGCTCCATTTGGGCCAAGAAAGCCGAAAATTTCGCCATATTTTACCTTAAAATTGATATGATCTACTGCTACTAGTTCGCCGAAGCATTTGGTTAAATCATACGTTTCTATAGCGAATTCTCCCAACTGTAACAACCCTTTTTTTGCTTGAATTTTAAAAAAGTATTAACTACTATTTTGGACTTCAGGTAAATGCGAGCTCTAACAAACTTCCGATATCTTCATCAAATTTTTGAATCTGAAATATTTTTTCGAAATTTCTTTCAATAACTTTTTGAAAACCTAACTCATCCCACATTTTATCTAAAGTTTGAGCGTCCATACCTACCGCTGGTTTCTTGGGAGTAGCGTAACAACAACTTGCATGGTGTTCTTGATAAATTGCAAGTTTTTTAGAGATTGTTATAACTTCAGATTTGTCAAGACCAATTAGTGGTCTTAAAATTGGATATTTTATTCCGTATGAGGTAGCTGTTAGATTAGCTAAAGTTTGGCTAGCCTTCTGACCGAGCGCTTCTCCAGTGACTATTCCAGTCGCACTATTTTGATCGCAAATTTTCTCTGCAACCTTGAACATACTTTTTCGGCAAAGCAGGCATCTATAAGAATCTTTAGGGCAGGAATTAGCTATGGTAGAAAGAACTTCTGCCCAGGGATATACAATCACTTTGCTAAAACCTAAAATTGGCTGAAGCTGTTTAAAAGTATCTACGGCTCTTCTGAAAGATTCTTCACAAGTAAATGGGTAGATGCCGAAATGAAGGGGAATGATATCAAATCCCTTTTTCGACATTAAAACGCTGGCAACTGGAGAATCAATTCCCCCAGAGATTAAGCATACTAGTCTCATATTTTTCTACCTTAAATTTGGTAATAATTCAGTTCATGTTATCTTGAAGAAACCCATTGCATTAAAGGTATCATTGCGCGTCGCAGTTCCTCGCCATCCTTCGTGAGAGAATACTCAACTCTAGGAGGAATCTCTGCGAATGCATCCCTTTTAATTAAACCTGCCTTCTCTAATTCTTTCAATCTATCAGCTAAAGTCTTTGGGCTTATGTCGGTTAACTTTTTTATGATCTCGTTATATCTCAATCTTTGATTGTTACCTAAAGTGCCTATGATCAATAATGTCCATTTTTTGCTGACTATATCCATGATACCTTCCAGCGGGCATAGGCATATATCGCTTTCTTTCTGCTTTATACATCTATTACTTACTTTTGGCATAGTGACTTTCTCTTTCAATTGTTGCTATATTACTTTAAACTTGGTAGTTTAAATACTTTATAAACTATATTTACTTCAAAATAGGAAGTAAAATGAACATACTGGGTATTGCGATAGATTTGTTACATCTCTTAGCAACAGTTATTTGGATTGGGGGAATGGCTTTTAATCTCCTAGTACTTCGTCCTTCACTTACAGTAATCGAACCATCACAGCGAATCAAACTTGTATGTGCTGTTGTAAAACGTTTTATTTATTTTGCTTGGGGAAGTATTGCAACACTCGTTGTTACAGGTATTTTCATGGCGCCTCGAATAAGTTTTTCGTATGCTCTTCTTAGTACGACCTATGGATTTGTGTTAGTGATTAAACATGGATTAGTATTAGTAATGGTTATCATTGTGGCTGTAATTAGTTTCGTTTTGTTACCAAGATTGATGACTCTGCCACCAAGTGTTGCTGGAACTAACACTTCATCTAGGACAAGCTCACATGGTCTGCCACCAGAATTGGTGAAGACATTAGGAAAAATAGTGCAGTTTGTAAAGCTTAATTTAGCCCTAGGTATTCTAGTTTTGTTAGTTTCAACAATATTAGAAAAAGTGCAAATATAAATTAAAGTTGAAGGAGGTGAAGAAGATGTGTATAGAGTGTTTTCTTTCAAAAAAGAACGAGAAAGAAGAACAAGAATTGAAGCAAGTTACTTCTAGCTTTCAATATAAGTCAGCAAAAGAGCTTAGTAGAAATCCAAGGTCTCCTCAACATAAAGGCTAAAGAAATGATTAACTTTAAGTTGTCTAAAAATTTCAAATTATTTTTCCAGCTAAATGAATTAGGGGACTAGAATTAGAGACTGCTACAAACTTATTCTTTTAATGCTTTTAGATCTTCTTCAAGTTCTTTTATTCCGTATCGCACCTTGATCTTTCTTTCTCTTAAAATTTCCATCATTTTCCAAAGAGAGATATTAACTAACCTTGCTGCCTTCCAGAGAGTTGCTTTCCTCTTTATACAGTTGAATTGTTTTCCGCAATTTCTTTTCTTTAATATCTAAAGTCAGAAGTTCTCTAACCAATTCGGATTTGTCCTTAGATTCTTCCTTTGATAGTTTTTCCAACATTTTTTGGATTTCAGCGGTTAATCTAAAGGACATGAGCCCCCCATTTTTATCACATAATACAACTATATAGATTGTATATTTGCTTACGCCGTTAGGAGCACGAGCTCATGAAGTAATAATGAGTGCCATGCAGAGCTAGAGAATGTAGGGGAAAAACTTCACATCGAGTGTGCAAATTTTGCAGAGAGAACTGTTAAATAAATCTTCAAATGGCTAAACGCCTATGAAGCCCGCTTCTTTCGGTTAAGAATGAAAAACTTCAATTAAAGCAAAATCGCCTCATTTAAGCAAATTGAAGCTAGAGATAGGCAAAT
>JACRDV010000043.1 GCA_024860865.1 Methanobacteriota archaeon
AACTTTTGCTTTCTTAACTATATCAAAAGCAGTTGCCTCTGCATCTCTCGAGTGAATAACTAGCGGTAAATTAAACTTATTTGCAAGAAAAATAAACTTTTCAAAAACTTCTTTTTGTCTGTGGCGCCCAATTGAATCCTTAACATGGTAATAATCCAACCCAGTTTCTCCTATTCCAACAATTTTTGTTTTATATTGCTCTACGAATATTAATGCTTGATCGACATCTTTTGGCTCTGAGGTAACAACTTGAGTTGGATGGTAGCCTAATGTTGCAAAAATAAAACCAGGATATTGATCAACGAGGTCAATTGTCTTGCGGTTGCCACCTAAACTTGCACCGGAATTGATTAATGCAACTAAACCTGCTTTTTGTGCTCTTGCTATTACTTCACTTCTATCCCTTTGAAAATTTTTAAAATCTAAATGGATATGGGTATCAATTAGTTTCATGTTTATCAGTATTTTTAATCAGTATTAAGTCATATTTGTTTTACCCAATTTAATACTAGATACTCAAATTCACTGAAAAATTTTTCGTGAATATGCAAATAGTAGTAAAACAGATTATTTTCTAATTCTTATGTAAAAATTCTTCATATCTTCTTCCAAATCCTTTATATCATATTGAGCAGGAACCCTCCTTTGCTTAAGATATCCCATCATTTCTCTAACAGAAAACCCTGCCTCTAAGGCTGCTCTTTCCAGAGTTAATTTGTTTTCTGCATAGAGCCTGGCTACATATTCTTTTTTCCAGTCTGTTATAGCTTTGGCTAATAGTTTTCCCAAAACAGTTGAGCGATCCGACTGCTCAATTTTTTCTATCCTCACTATATCTGATATCAAAGCCTTTGGCAACCTTGTTGCCACCAATTCTTCTTTTTTCATCTCCTCACCTTTTTTATTATTTCAGTTATAACATCAGTTGAAATCCACATGATTTTGCTCGCTTCCGTTAAAGCTTCTATTAATTCATCATAGCTAATCAATTTTTTAACAAAAGCCTCGTATAAAACCATAACAGTGCTTGACTTCATCATAGACAATACAAGAAAAGTATGAAAACACATTTTAAATCATCTTATTTTAGATAAACGGCATTTTTAAGACAAATTCTCAATTTTAAGAGATAATACTTCCACGGCACTTATTACCCCCTAAAATTTTAAATAAATTGAAACCAGTCTTTAAGTATTTCAATATAATTACTAAAAAAATTATTTGTTATTTGCAACTATTTGCTAAAGGCGATCTTATGGTAGAAATCCTTCCATTTAAAGGGATCAGATACAATTCTAAGAAAATAGGTAATTTGAAGAAAGTAGTAGCTCCACCTTATGATATAATATCTAACGAGGCCAAAAAGAGATACTATGAAAAGCATGAATGTAATGTAATTCGCCTCATTTTAGGAAAAGAATTTTCAAGCGATAATCCAAAAAATAATAGATACACAAGGGCTGCTAGTTACTTCAATTCCTGGTTAAAAGATGGAATACTGGCACAGGACTCTAAACCATCGATTTATGTTTATGAGCAAAAATACTTCCACAAAGGAAAAAGAGAAACTCTGATAGGATTTATTGCTTTAGTAAAACTTGAAGAATTTGATAAAGGCATAATCCTTCCCCATGAAGAGACTCTCTCTGAGCCAATTGAAGATAGATTAAAACTTATGAGAACATGCAAAGCAAATTTTGACCAAATATTCACATTGTATTCGGATCCAGACAAAACTATAGATCAACTATTAAAAATCAAGATGAACTATAAACCAGTTTTAGGTATAATAGATGAAAACGGAATAATGCATAGTGTCTGGAAAATAAGCAAAATAGATGTAATAAAGAAAGTAGCGGAAGAGATGAAGAGCAAAATTCTTTTTATTGCAGACGGCCACCATAGGTATGTAACTGCACTAAAATTTAGAGATGAAATGCGCAAAAAAATTAGAAAATATTCTGGTAAAGAACTATTTAATTACAGATTGGCATATCTCACAAACATGGATAACAAAGGAATTACAATTTTACCCGCGCATAGACTAGTTCGCAATATTCGGGAATTTAACATTTCTAAATTAAAGAGCGCCATTAGGCAATATTTCCATTTGGAAAAAGTGAAAAAGAAAAAAATGTTTGAACAAATGGAAAAACTAAATGGTCTTAAGCACATTTTTGGAATGTATTACCAACATGAATTTTATCTTCTGACCTTAAAAGATGAAAAAATCCTTGATGAAATAATAAAAGCTGATGTATCTAAAGAGTGGAAAAGACTAGATGTATCAATATTGCATGCCTTTGTATTAGAACACATTATGGGTATGAAAAACTATGAAGATAACATAGCATATGAAATAGATGAAAAAAAGGCAATACAATTAGTCAACAATGAAGAATATCAACTTGCGTTTTTCCTTAATCCTACAAAAGTAGAACAAGTTAGAGATATAGCACTAGCTCGGGAAAAAATGCCGGGCAAAGCCACATATTTCTATCCGAAGCTTCTAACTGGGCTAGTTATGAGTAAAAACTACCTATAGGCTAAAAACTCAAACAATACTCGGTTTTGATAAAATAAAAAGATAAAAAGTATTTATTAATTATCGACCGAATCTGCGCTCCCGCCTCTGAAATGTCCTAATCGCTCTAAGAAAATCTATTTTCCTAAATTCCGGCCAGTAGGCATCAGTGAAGAAAAATTCACTATAAGCCGACTGCCATAACAAAAATCCGCTTAGCCTTTCTTCTCCGCTAGTCCTAATAATCAAATCAGGATCTGGGAGACCAGCGGTATAGAGATGCTCATGTACAACTTTCTCATCGATTTTTTCTTTGTCAAGTTCTCCTTTTTGCACTTTATCAGCAATTTTTTGAAAGGCTTCAACTAATTCTTCTCTGCCAGTATAACCAAGTGCAACATTTAATATACGACCATTGTAACTGGCAGTAGAAATCTCTGCAGCTCGTATTGCCCTTTGAACATTTTCAGGCAACAAATCGATTCTTCCAATTGCTCGAAATCGAATTTTATGTTTATGAACCCGTTCATTGGAAACTATATCCAAAAATTTCTTTTCGAATAACTTCATTAATTCCTTTACTTCAGGACTTGGGCGGTTGAAATTTTCCTTTGAAAAAGCATAAACAGTTATTATTTTAATATCAAGGTCAAGACACCAATCAAGAACTTCTTCTAATTTGTCAGCCCCAAACTTATGCCCATCCCAAGGCACCAACCCTTTAGTAGTAGCAAACCGTCTGTTTCCATCCATTATTACTCCAACATGTTTTGGCCTTATCTCTCTTTTTACATGATTGGTGAGAATATACTCATATGCCTTGTAAACTGGCTTTAGCAGAGCTCCTAATAGCCAATTAACGAACTTTTGCACTTAAATGCCTCTCAATAAGTCTATTACGCTCCTTTGCTTAAAACTTTCCAAAATTATATTTCTGCCGAAATAAACAGGTTTTAACCTTTAAAAATTTCAGTTAATAAAACCTAAACTATTTTAATGTTGACGATCCTAATGAACAGTTGGAGGGTTAATAATTCCAGAAGAAATTGTTAGGACTATAACTCAAACGATACCTTACGAAGAAAAGGCATCGAGAGTAGAATTACTCGTACGAATTGTTCTCTGTTTTGCAATCGGAATTATTTTAGGAATTTGGGGCATCTGGGTTTCTATTTGTATATTGATACAGTTTTTCTATATTCTCATACAAGGTAAGAGATGGGTTTATGGGTTTGATCAAGTCTATAAATATCTCAACTACTTTTACTCGGTATTGCCCTATTTTTATATCATGGTAGATAAAAGGCCAAGTATAATCCCATAAGAAAATTATTTTGCCAAAAGTTCAGTTATTAAAGTTACTAATCTTTCGACAACCTTATTTACGATTTTTTCGCCTTTTTCAATTGAAGCTTTAGTAGGGTCGCCAATAACTCCGGACCCTGAAACCTTTTTAACATTTGGCCAAGCTACTCTAGCTCTAGGTTCTCCTGCAGCAAAATCATATTTAATAAATTTTGAAAGCGCGCTAGGAATTTGCTTTACTGCTTTGCTTAAATCAACAGAACTTAAATCAAGGGCCAACATAATTGAAGTTTCAAGTTCACATGCGTGCCATATCGGAGAGGTTTTTATTTTCATAACTTCGTCAGAAGCAATTGTCCACCAGTCAACAAGTGCTACAAAAGCTTGTGTTTCTTGGTGAATTTCATTGGCAGCTGTTTGAAGGATGTGAGTGTTACCGCCGTGTGCATTTAAAATGATGATTTTTTTAAATCCATGCCTTACCAAACTTTTTGCAACATCTTTAATTAAACTGACTAAAGTCGAAGAATTGATGCTGATTGTACCTGGGAAGTCCAAGTGATGGCTGGACTCTCCATAAAAAATTGGTGGTGTAACAACAACAGGAACTTTTTGAGCCGCTAATTTAGCCAGCTCATATGCAATAAAAGCATCTGTTTTAAGAGGTAGGTGCAAACCATGTTGCTCAGTTGAACCAACCGGTATTATTGCAACATCAGTTTGTTTTTTAATTTCCTCGACTTCTGGCCAAGACATTTCAGATAGTTGCTTCAAAATTAATCACAAACCAAAAAATCTAGGCGCAAGCTGAACTGCATTTAAACAGATTTTTACTGCATTTTCAGCATCTTCCAAGCTAATTACCTCGACCGGCGAGTGAGCATATCTAGTTGGAATTGAAATTACCCCGGCTGGAATACCTTCTCTTGATAGCTGGATTGCGGTTGCATCAGTAGTTCCACCCTCCATTACCTCTAGTTGGTAAGGTATCTCTTCTTTCTCGGCAGCCTTTATTAGGAGCTCTCTAACTTTTGGGTGAGCAACCAATCCTCCACCTAGGCTTTCTTTTCTTCCGTCAACGATCTTAATGGCAGGTCCATGTCCAATTTTAATTGGGGATTCAAATTCTTTAATTCCTGGATAATCCCCAGCAGATGTTATATCAAGTGCAATCGCAAGATTTGGATTGAGTTTAAAGGCAGAAACTGTTGCTCCCCTTAAACCAATTTCTTCTTGAACAGTGAAAACTGCATACACAGTTGCTTCAGTCTTTGGAAGCCGTTTCATAGTTTCAATTAAAATCGCACAGCCAGCTCTATCATCGAGTGCTTTTCCAGTAACTAGCTTATTTCTGAGCTCAACTAAGCCCCTTTCAAAAGTGATTGGATTTCCAATTCTAACTCCAAGTTTTTCGGCATCTTCTTTTGATGTTGTGCCCACATCAATAAACATGTCTTCGAATTCAACAATTTTTTTGCGCTCTTCTTCTTTCATCAAATGTGGCGGTTTAGCCCCAATTATTCCAACTATACTTCCTTTTTCAGTATGGATTTTCACTCGTTGGCTTAATAGCGGTTGATCGACTACTCCACCTACTTTTGCAAATTTAATGAAACCTTTCTCATCGATATATTTTACCATCAACCCAACTTCATCCATATGGGCAGCAAACATAACTGTTGGTTTACCCAATGTTCCGATTTTTTTTGTAATCAGATTTCCGAGGTTGTCAGTAAACATTTCACCAACATGGCCTTGTAATTCTTTCTTTATCACTTCGCGCACAGAATCTTCGGCTCCGGGAATACCGGAGGCTTCAACAAGCTTAGCGAGTAGTTCTTTCATATCTATTCCCCTGGCAGACCATTGTCCATGACTAATTTGTCATCGACAAACAATTTTCCATTTTTCCCCTTCATTATTTTAATCATGTCTTGATGTGAACTTGAACGGTTCTTTCCATGATATGCGCCAGTATTGCTCCCAATAGCAATATGAATTGAACCGAATATTTTCTCATCAACTATAGTTTCTCCTATAAACTTTGCAGCCGGATTCGTGCCAATACCTAACTCACCAATTCGATCTTTTTCACCAGTATTTGAATCGAGGAATTTTTTGAATAGTTTTTTTCCTTCCATATCTGCATTAAACCAAATAACCTTTCCATTTTTGAATTTAATTTCCAAATTTTTCACTAGGCCGAAACCATGAATACATACATAATCGAAAAGGATATAACCATTTGCAGAATGCTCTAAAGGAGCAACAAAAACTTCGCCATCCGGTATGTTTAACCCTACATCTCCTTTTGCTACGTCTTCCTGATCAATAATGCCATCAGCCACGAGGATTGGGCGACCTTTAATACCAAAAGTTAAATCAGTGCCATCATCAGCAGTAATCTTAATAACATTTCCATTGGCTAAGGCTTTTTTATAATAATTACAAAGCTGCTTAACTTTTGGTGTAAATGTTTGCTCTATTGATTGCAAAAATATTCTTCTATAATCATATTTATTTACAAAATATTGTTTTCTTGGGACGGGCCAACCGAATAAACACCATCTTGTTTTTTTTCTATCCATTATTTCGTGTAATTTCTGTGATACTGGTGCTCCTAACTTTTGTTTGTATTCAAGCCCTCTAATCCAATTTAAGTCTTCATCACCACCTAAGAATATTCGTGCATCACAAGCTTCTGCCATTAACTTGGATACTAAAGGGAGTTCAGTAGCAGTTTCATCGGGTATTAGCTGCAAATGTTTTCTTGACTCGGCAGAGCTATAAGTTAAAAATACTACATGAGCTCCTTGCTTCCAACACTCTTCTTTAATTAATTTTGCTAATTTTATACATTCAGGGTCCACATCAGAATAAACCAATTTAACACATTCGCCTACTTTGGTTTTAGCTTGATATTTGCCATTCTTTTCTATTATTAGTGGGCCGTAAACAGGATCCTTTAATTTTTCAATTATATTTTTTTCATTTTGTTTGAGTTCTTTCGCGGTAAATTGTTCCATTTTTAAAATTTTTTCAACAGCTTTTCCAAACTTTTTTCTAGCTAAATTTATGCCCGGATTTGGTTTTTGTCCTATTAACATCGATTTTTTAACAAGATCTTTGGCAATATTTTCTAAGTTCATTAAGCATGACCCTGACTTGTTTCTATTAAAATTTTTATTTATTATTTGTTTAGTTTAACAAATATATTAACTCTAACTTGTGCTTCTATTTTTGTGATTATGAATACCAAAAACAAATAAACTCTAGAAATTGAAAAAGTGCAAGTCTTGTTTCAATAATGACAAGGGGCTATATTTGTTTTTAAAAAAGGTGTAAAGAGCTTCAGTTTGTTTTAAATCTTTCTTGCAATGTTCAATGATTTTGCTATATTTGCCCTGCTCATACCATAAAGGAATTAATTTATTTTCTCTTTTTTGTGAAAGCAAATTTCTCCTTCCTATAATTTTCATCCAATCATTTAATGAAACATACTCTTTTTTAAACCCAAATTCATTCATAAATTCGTGCCCATTAAAAATATATCTCCATTGGAAAATGTCAACTATATTTAAATCATAAGTTAAATTTATTGATCTATCAATTAATTCTAAAATTCTTCTTTGAAGGAACGGCATATCAAATCTTAGAATATTATACCCAATGAATCTATATTCACAAACTTCTTTATGTTTAAAAACTAAAACCTTTCTCATAAACTTTTGTAAAATTGCTTTTTCATCATGTTCCCATTCTTTTAAGAATTCGAATTCGCCATCTTTTAATAAGCCAATTAAAATTACTTTTGACCCGTGTAGATTAGGGTAAAGAGCGCCAATTTCTCCCTTTCCATAGGTCTCTATATCAATATAATACTCTTCCACAGTTACCAACTAAAAAATAATTCTACTAAAACGCTCTGTTTTAAGAAATGGAGCTTATTTAAGGTTTTTTAACGGGGTGAGGGAGTATTCCGAAAGTATTAAATTAGAAAAAGGTTTGAACTTAGTTGGTTAAAAAATACTCTTATATATTTTTAAGCTGACTCTAATGTAGTCTGGGCGGTTTAATGCGGCGGCTAATAGTTTTATGGTTGATATTGGTTATAGCAACTGCATCCAATTTAGTAGTTGCTCAGAAAATATCTAATACTGCTTATTTAGTGACATCAGAAAATTTTCCTGACGCTTTAGTTGTTGGTGTGCTAGCAGCTAAAACTAACTCCTTAGTTTTTGTTACTCCATCTGGTACACTCGATAAAGATGTGCTAGACTTATTGACTAACCTTAGTATAACCAATGTTGTAATAGTAGGCGAAAAGCAAGCAATCTCATTTGCTGTCGAACAAACTTTGAAAAACAAAGGATTTTCTGTTACAAGAGTTGGAGGAGTCGACCGCCAAGAAACCTCAGCAAAGCTCGCAAGTTTAGATAGCTTTGCTTCAACAATTATTTTAGTTGAGGGTGGGGATTATCCAGATCTCTGCGCAGCTACTGCTCTTGCTATAGTAAAGGATGCAAAAATTTTGCTTATCTATAAAGATCGCCTTGGCAACGCTACCATTGATTTGATTAAAAAGTTCAAAGAACGCGCTCCACCTAAAGTTTATATTGTAGGAGGCCCTGAAGCAATTTCAGCTAATTTAGACAAACAAATCGAGCAATTAGTCTACTCTCCTCCTATCCGAATAAGCGGCAAGGATGCATTTGAAACAAGTTATGCGATTGCAAAAGAGGCTGCAACTGCATATATTAACAAGGCAATCAGAGCTCAACATGCATTTCTAGTTCCAATAGCAGATTTCACTCAGAGTTTAAATATTGTAAGTTATGCGAAAATAAAGCAGGCCTTGATTTTGCCCTCAGATAGAGATAGTTTGCGTCCAGATACTGAAGCTGCGCTAAAGTCACTTAACATCACATTGGTCACTGAAATTGGAGATTTTGACACTAAAGTTGAAACTTCAATTTCTAAAACTGGAGCAAAAGTTGAATTAATTAGGGAGATTGGATTAATTGATGCCTCGCTTAAACTCCAGCGAAAAATACTGAGCGATTACTATCAGATAAGAATTTCTATAGATGATGCGATTACATTTACTAAGGCTCATCCAGTATATGAAGGCAAAGCAATAACTGGTGTTAGATCAGTTAAGCTATTTTACCATGAAGAGACGCCTTGTTGGAGAGTTATTGGAACTCTTGAAACTGAGCAAGGAACTACCAAGGGATTTGAGATTCTGGTTTATACAAGTGTTGGTACAATTGTGCGCGCTCAGGAGATATATAACTGGTAAAAAAAGAGAAGCCGCATTTTTAAATTGTATTAAAAATACAAATTCTAATTTTATTCAAAAGTTTTAAGCTTGTTAAGTTGGCTAAAAAAATAAATTGTGCAAATTTCTGGTTTGAAAATCAAACTGTAAGATAATTAAATCGAGTTAAAAGTTACTTTTTAACTCATTGTCCGACATACGTCTTAACCAAATTTAAGTATTGCAATTAGTCTAACAAATATTAGGTTATCAAGTAAAAGTAAATTTTTAATGGGGTGATTTGATGAAAATACTGAAGGACCAGAAAGGACAAGGTGCGCTTGAATACTTGCTAATGATTGCAGCTGCTCTAGCAATTGTTGCAATAGTTGCATGGTACTTAAGAGGCTATGCTCAAAGAGGCGGGAACTTATCCACGCAAAAGCTAAATGCATCTCTTAGGAACATCTCAAGAATCTAAAGCAAAATTTCAACATGCCATCAATTTTAAAAAATTAATTTCGCTCATGTTAAGAAAGTTGTGGCTGAAGATTAAAAGTTTCAAAAAATGAAACAATTAAAAAACTGTTAAAGCAGAATTTTCTTCAGATAGAATAAATTTCAGATAAGAACCCTATTTAAGAAAAATTTTAACTAAATTCACAAAATTAGTTAGCTTTTCTAAGAATTAGAGCTTTTAACTAATTGTATTTCTCAGCCACAATCTTCGTTACAAGAGCGATTAATTTTTTAGAATTTTATTTTTATCTACATTTCTCTATTCCACTTTAGAAATCTAAACTAGCTATTCTCCGCAAGCTTTGCTCCTTTTTAGCAGCATGTGTCAACTGAATGAAAGCTTTACATGAAAATTTATTACTTATAATTTGTCCAATTGTCTTATGAGAAAATTCTATATTTTTCCGATTTAAACTCAAGTAATTCGTTTTTAGTTTAACAGAGCTCAACTGCTTTTCTTTTCTAAAAATAGATCAATAAAAAGAATTGATAAAAGTAACCTTCACTTTTCGATAATTAGTTAACTTTATTGCGCTTTGCAGCTATTTCTTATTGGCTAATTACTGCCGGTTATTTTTAAATATTTCATATTTGTTAATAGCACATTCACCGAAGAACGATGAAAAGAAGGAAAGAAAAATGGAAAGAAGTTTAATTGAGACTTTTTTAGGAAAAACTCCAATCGTAAAAGTGCTAAACTTTTTGGCAATACATCAAGACTGGGACTACTCAAAGACTGAAATAGCTAGGCATTCAAATGTAGGATGGGCCACTTTGTTTAGGATTTGGTCAACCCTGGAGGAGTTCCAGATAGTACAACCAACCCGAATGATCGGCAGAGCGCAATTATATAAACTAAATAAAGACTCGCCCGTAGTTAAGAGATTTATCGCTTTTGCTGATGAACTAGCTTTGTTCAACGCTGAAAGGATCATAGCAGAAGAAGCTGTGAAGGAAGAAATGAAAAAGCCGAAGGCTGAGAAAGTAGAAGCCGCACGTGCATAGAAACATTTATCATCCAAAAATGTTAGTTTAACTTCTTCCCTTTTTTGTTTCGTAGAAATCTAAACTAGCTATTCTCCGCAAAGCTTCTTCAATTCGCTCCTTTTTAGTAGCATACGTAAATCTTAGATAACCTTCGCCATTTTCTCCAAAGGCAGAACCGGCTGTACTAACAACTTTCACTTTCTCAAGTAACGACATTGCAATCTCGTTTGAAGGTTTTCCAAGCTTTGAAATAT
>JACRDV010000037.1 GCA_024860865.1 Methanobacteriota archaeon
ACACAGGGCAACTAGTGGGCGAAACAAAGTCCGCTGAGTTTATCGTACCTGCTGGCACCAAACCAGTGACAAGCCCGCCTGCAAGTTGGACCGTAATTTGGGGCCATAAAGGATTCGATGTTAAGGGTCGGGTTTTTTACGGCATAAAAAGTGGCCCTCCGTATCATTACAAGACTGACGTGGCTTGGACTCACTTTGGTGTGTATAGCTAAAAAATGGACAAAACACACTGGAAATTAGAAAGGAAATAAAAACAGTTTGAAATAATTAGAGCTAGACTACCTAATCTAACTCAATGCAGTTCTAACTATTGTTTTCAATATAACGTAACCATCTTTAAAGGATCGGAGTTTTGAGGCTCTCACGCTTTTGGTACATGTTATCGGAACCTCATGTAACTTAATGCCTTCTCTTATAGCTTCCACGGTCATCTCCGACTCTATCTCATAGCCTTTTGAATCTAAGTTAAAAAGTTGCAATGTTTCATTCTTCATCGCTCGAAAACCAGACATAATATCGGTCAAGTATCTACCCCTCAAAATAAAAGTTAGCACATTAAAAAGTTTGTTGCCGATTATGTTTAATTTAGGTATAGCTCCTGATTCGATCTCTCCCATAAATCTAGAGCCGATAACCAATTCAGCTTTGTTTTCGAGGAGAGGCTGAAGCAACTTTGGTATCTCTTCTGGTTGATGTGAGCCATCAGCATCTATAGTTACTATAAATTTACCGCGCGCATTTTTGAATCCCTTCCTCAAAGAATGCCCCTTACCGAGATTTATCTGATTTTGGAGCAAAATAGTGCTGTTATTTTCTGAGTATGGTCGAATAATTTCAGAAGTCCCATCGTTAGATCCATCATCGATTACAATTATTTCGAAAGAGTGGTTTAACTTCTGGAACACTCTGTGAGTGCGCTTGAGTATATCTCCAATGGCTTGTTTTTCGTTGTAAGCCGGAATAATCACGGAAATCGCTGGAGAGCCTTTTTCTCGAATAATGTTGGATTCAAGGAATATTTGAGCATAAAATCACAAATTGAATTTGCCGATTTCATATAGTTAGAATGATTAAGTTCAAGAGTAATAATACTTACTCAGTAACCTTATTAAAGGGTAACGAATACAATCGTAAAAATTAAATAATTATGATTTTAATAATGAAGAAAAACTGAATATAGGATTTTTATAAAAATCCCTGGTGGCTATCTTATAAAATTTCGAGTTAATTTTTTAAAATTTCTTAAAATCTTAACAAATTTTATTACAAATGGTAAAAGAGGATATTGCAGAACACCCTTTTTGCTTTGTTAAGAAATAATTGCAAGTACTTTCTTTAAAAGAATATTCAAGGCACAAAAGAATTAAGTTCAACTCTTTTTTGAGATATAGTGGTAAATTACAAATAAATGCTGGCGCTAAATGTCCACAGGCTGGTCTTATGAGAAAATTAGGTATAGCTGATACAACATTTGCAAGATACGACATGGTCAAGGCAGCAATCAACGAAATTAGGCAAACTAGAACTGGAATTAAGTTCCTTAGACGAACAGTACCAGGTATCAAAGACCTGCCAGTGATTGCGAAAAAGTTGATTGAGGAACAAAATTGTGATTTGGTGATGGCATTCGGTATGCCAGGCAAAACTCCCATTGATAAACAATGTGCACACGAAGCTTCTCTCGGGTTAATTTGGGTTCAGCTTTTAACAAACAAACACATAATCGAAGTCTTCGTTCATGAGGATGAAGCTGAGGATGAAAAGGAATTGGCCCTGCTTGCTGAGAGGCGAGCTCGTGAGCATGCCCTGAATGCAGTTAAACTTTTGTTTGAGCCGGAAAGCTTGACTAAAAAAGCCGGCATGGGACTCCGCCAAGGCTTTCTAGATGTTGGGCCACTTAAGTTATAGGAGGTTTGGTTTTGGCAATTAAATTGGGAGCCGTGGTTTCAGAATTCAATTTCGATATAACAACAGCAATGCTTGAGCGTGCGAGTGAGCATGCAAATTTTTTAGGCGCTGAAATAGCTGAAATTTTAAAAGTTCCTGGGGTTTTCGAAATTCCCTTGGGAGTTAAAAAATTGATAGAAAAGAAAGAGATAGACGCTGTGATAACTCTAGGAGCAGTAATTGAAGGAGAAACAGCTCACGATGAGGTGATAATGCAGCATGCAGCTCGAAAGATTATTGATTTGAG
>JACRDV010000010.1 GCA_024860865.1 Methanobacteriota archaeon
CTTAATCATTACAAAAGTGCGCTCGTTCATTTTTTCGCCAGTTTTGCCTTATAAAAAGAAGTCCACTTTACCTTTCGAGGAACACGCCTAAGCTTCAGCAAGTTGCACTCACATTTTCCAGAACAAAAAAAGAAAACAGTTCCATCTCTTTTAGCAAAAAGTTTTCCTGTTCCAGGTTCAATTTTTTCTCCGCAAAAAGAACATTTATGGAACTCTGGCACATTCAAACACCTAAGGAGCAACCAATTTACGAGCTTCGCGAGCAGTTTCTCTAAGCATGAGCGTGTCACCAAGTCTCACTGGGCCTTTAACATTTCTTGTCATAATTCTACCTTTATCTCTGCCTTCTAATATTCTGCATTTAACTTGAATGACTTCACCCGTCATTCCTGTACGACCTATGAGTTCAATAACTTCAGCAGGTGTAGCAGGTTCTTCTTCTCGCCTTTCTCGTGCTTCTCGCTCACGTTTTACTTCTTTCTCTGGCAAACATGAACCCTTACTTCTTGATATCTTTCAGCTTTTCAATAATTTCTTTTATGCTCTCTTCAGCATCACCCGGTTTTACTATACAAGCTGCAGCTGAAGAGATTTCAATACCTGCGGCAGCTCCAAGCTCTTGCTTGCTTGGAACAAAAATGTATGGAATATTTTTTTCGTCGCATAATGCTGGCAAGTGAGCAATGACTTCTGGAGGGTCAACATCCTCTGCGATTACTACTAGCTTAGCTTCACCACGTTCAACTGACTTAGTTGTTTCATTCGTGCCTTTCTTTACTTTTCCAGTATTACGAGCTACTTCTAAAGCCTCATATGCTTTCTCAACTAAATCCTTCGGCACCTCGTACTTTGCATAAGGTGACTTCGGCATAATTCCTTCCTCCTTTGGGAAAATTCCCTTCATTGTTCATTCTAGAATAAGTAATGGAAAAAGATTGGTTTATACTTTTAGATTTTTCGGTTGCCGGAACCCGGTTATCTAACTGGATATCAATTTTCAAAGCGTTGGAAGTATTCTATTTTGCTAGCGATGGGCATAAAAAGCGACAATTTTGCCATTTTTTTGGTCGACTCTCACAAATGCAAAGCGCTCGAATTGAACTATTTGTCCTACTTCTAGCTTAGTGCAATCTGGCTCGCCAAATCCAATTTTTCTTGTACAATCTGGCATTATTACATCTATTTCTAGGTCTTTTTTTGGTATCCAATGGATGATTGGTGCGCCCTTTTCGTAAGCAATCTCAAAAGGCTCGCTGTGGAATTTAGCTTTGACCTCTCCATTAATAGAGATAACCTCAAAATTGCAAAAGTCTTTTAAACGAGCAAAAGTACCTACATTAAAAGTTTGTGCATCAGCTTTTGTAATATAAACTTCTACTTGTCTATTGATCGCCTTTACTTCAATTGTTCTATAGCCGCGCTCAGTATGGTCAGGATGTATTGGAATTTTAGAAGTAAACTTTGGCTTTGGAAAATTTTGAATAACAAGTTTAATTGGATTCCAAACAAAAAAGTAGCGATTTGCTTTGTCATCAATTAAATCTTTGTTGTGAGCATATAAACTATCCCAGCTAAAGAGAACTTCAACTGGTTTTGGACCTACTTCAATCATTGCTCTTCTAACTGCCTCAGGTTGAATTCCTCTCCTCCTCAAAGCCCTTAAAGTTCCTAGCCGCGGATCATCCCATCCAATGAAAATTCCTTTTTTAATTCCCTCTTTAATCCTTGATGTTTTCAATACAGCTTCTTCCGTAAACAAAGTTCCATAGTGAATATATTCAGGTCTTTTCCAGCCAAAATACTCGAAAACAAACCTTTGGCGTTCAGTATTGACTATATGATCCTTTCCTCGAAGGACATGCGTTAAATCCATTAAATGGTCATCAATTGCAACTGCGAAGTTCATCATGGGCCAAACTCTGTATTTCTTCCCAACTCTAGGGTGAGGATCTTCAACTATTCTTAGAGCAGGCCAGTCTCTTACTGCAGGATTTGGATGCTTCATATCAGTTTTAATCCTAACAGTAGCTTCCTCTTGTTTGTAAGTCCCATTAAGCATTCTCTCGAATTTTCGTATAGAGTTGCCAGCTGTTCTGCAATCACAAGCTTGGCTTAAAATGCGAAGCTCTTTTACTTTATCTGGAGAGCAGGTGCAAACATAGGCAGCATCCATTTCAATCATTTTTCTAGCATATTCATAATAAATTTCTAAACGATCAGATTGGATGTATTCTTCGTGCCATTTTGTATTAAGCCATTCTAAGTCTTCTCTAACTGCATCGTATCCATCAGGATCAACTCTTCGTGGATCAGTATCTTCAAAGCGCAAAATTAATTTACCTTTATAAGTTTTTGCATATTCATCGTTTAAAACAGCTGCTCTAGCATGCCCAACATGAAGCGGACCTGACGGATTTGGTGCAAAACGCATGATTACTTTCTCTGTATAACCAAGAAGAGGAGGTAACTTTAGCTCTTTTTTTACCTTTACTTTTAGAGCTTCAAGCATTTCTGGAGCAATTTCATTTAACTTTTTTTTCTGGTCCTCTAAAGATAACCGGTTTACTTCCTGAATGGTCTCATTTACAACAGGCATTATTTCTTTGATTTGACCCTTTAACTCAGGTTTTTCAAAAATCAGTTTGCTTACAACTGCTTTAGCATCAGCTTTACCATCATGGAGAATAGCATTAACTAAAGCATGCTTAAAAGTAAGCTCCTTAACCAAAATTTAAACCTCAATTGTGAGCAACGAAGGAAGCATTGATTTAAAACTCTCTTTTAGCCATAAATTCGGCAAAATCTGAAAGTATTTTGCATGTTTCAGCAGGTAAATTACTAACAGCTCCTTTTGCTTGAGCGAGTAAAAAATCGATCTTTCTTTGAGCATAATCGAAAGCATCGTACTTTTTAAACAATTCGATACCCCAACTTATATCTGCTTTTGTAGTTTCTTCGTGACCTTTTCTCAAGATTTCTAAAAGTTTATTTTTTTCTTCTTTCGTGCATTTTGAAAGAACATAAACTACGAATATACTTTTTTTTCCTTCTCGGATATCGCAGCCAATTTCTTCTCGACCTTTTCCTTTTGTTAGATCGAGCATATCATCTCTAATTTGAAATAGCGGACCAACAAACTTCCCGTATTCCACCAATGAGTGAATTATTTCATCTTGAACATTGGCAATGATTGCTCCGCCTATCATAGAAACAGCTAAATAATATCCTGTTTTCTTGGTTATAATTTCCATGTATTCCTCTTCAGTAATTTCATCTTTTTTGCGGGCATTAATATCCATTGTTTGTCCTTCA
>JACRDV010000042.1 GCA_024860865.1 Methanobacteriota archaeon
AAATCTACTAGTAACAATTCAATTAACTGTTGATCCCACAAAGTTCGAAGAAATAATCCCTAAGTTAATTGAATATCCTCAGTTGGTTCAGGTAACAGCAACATCAGGAGAATATAACCTGTTGGTCAATGGAGTCTTCGATAATCAAGCTCAGTTGGTAGAATTTCTTAGCAGTCAACTTTTTAAAATGAATGGAGTATTAAAAACAAATATAATTACTTGGCTTAAAGAGTATAAAAACAGCTGGAAAATTAGCCTCTAACTTTTTTGATTTTAGTTTTTAGCCTCAGCCATATCTCAAAGCCTCAACAGGTTTTAATCTGGCTGCTTTCCAAGCCGGATGGATGCCGAAAATCAAAGTTAATAAAACAGCAAAAAAGAACGAGCCCAATATTAGTTTCCAAGTTATTATAACATTCAATGTTGCACTTATTTCTTTGCTCAAAAAAGCATTAAGTTCTTCTGCACCAACAATTCCAAGAATTATTCCAACAACACCACTGAGAATACCAAGCAATAAACATTCCTGTAAGAAAATTTTCATAACCTGCCAATTTTTTGCTCCAACCGCTTTTAATATTCCAATTTCTCGAGTGCGCTCACTAACAGACATAGTCATTGTATTTTCGATGCTTAACCCAGCTATAACAATAGCCAAGGCCGCTATGCCAATAAAAAAGGCCCAAAAAGTTTGAACAGCCATTGCAGCAGTTTGAAGGATTTGACCAACTGTAACAATATCAGCTTTTTTGCCTAAAACTAATTTTACTTTTTCAACAGTTACATTGATTTTTGTCAGGTCCTCCACTTTAACAAAAATAGCAGTAGCTTTACTTTCTTTATCAAAAATTTTTTGTGCTGTAGTTAAAGGAATCCAAACAGTTCCCTTGAGTTCGCTACCCGGCGGCGCAAACATGGCTTCAGTACTTATTCCTACCACAACAAATTCTTTAGTACCAGCAGGCGTATCAATTTTAACTTTATCGCCAATATCAGCATTAAGAGTCCTTTCAGCTAGAGCCTTCGATAATACAATTGCATATTCATCTGTTTTCTCTAAAAATCGCCCTTTTAGAATGTCAACTTTTCCTCCAACTGCTCGGAATGTATCCGGTTCAACACCAGAGAGAAGGACTAGTGCATTGCTTAAAAAGATTGGGCGCCTAAAAACGGGCGAAACATTTTCAATGTTTGGCATTTTCCTAATTGCTTCTGAAATTGAAATCGGAATTTCACCTGTAAATCCGCCTTCTATAACAATAAAATCTGCTCCAATCATCCCTTTGATTTGGCCTGTTATGTAGGTTTGCAAGCCTTGTCCTGCTGCCCAAAGAGCAACAACTGTGCCAATACTAATAGCAATTCCCAATGTTGTTAATGCAGTTCTTAATTTTCTTCTTGACAAATTTCTAGAAGCGATTGGAGCAATTTTAGCAATAAGTAGCTTGGAAGGATAGATTAACTTCAAAAGAACGTGATAAAACAATTCAAAAATTTTACTTTTAAATGGGATTTCATAGCTAGGTCTAATAATTTCAAGCGGTCTTACTCTTGATGCCCTCCACGCTGGATATAACCCAAAGGTTAGTGCTAAAGCTAAACCAATCCCTACAGAATAACCTATGACTCTGAGTGGAATCGAAATTGGGATCATAAAGTCAAGTAACCTAGGAACAATAAATTGCACAACTTGCAAAAAGAAAGCCGCCAAAAACAGACCAGCTAAACTCCCTAAAACACCAATTATAATCGTTTCTATTAAAAACATCCTCAAAATTTGAAAATTTGACCCACCAATTGCTTTCATTATTGCAATTTCGTGCAATCGCTGAGTTACCGACATAATCATTGTGTTGATAATTAAAAAGCCCGCAACTATAATCGAAATACTTGCAATTATAATAACAAAATACTCTAGAGCCGTTATTATGCTGGTAGCTGAAGCAATTGTTTCTTTAGCAGTGTGGATTGTAACCTTATTGCCCAAAGCACGCTGCAAATGGCTAATAACTTGATCGATTTTTTCTGGATCTCTAAGTCGCACTAAAATTATTGAAATTTTATCTTTTTTACCTGACAACTCTTGTGCAGTGCTCAATAAAATATAGCCTGAGTGCCCAACGTTGTTCATATCGTCACAAATACCGATAACTGAAAATTCTTTCTCACCAGCTGGCGTTGAAAGTCGAACTTTATCTCCAACATCTACGTTCATGTGTATTTTGCCTGCATAGTGACTAGCCAAAACGATACCAAATGCATCACCAGGGGATAAATCACGGCCCTTTACTATCTTAAGCAATCCAAGCTTGCGGTTCTCTCTAGGTTCAACTCCATATACTGCGAGAGCATATCCGCGAGCTCTTGCCTCTGGTATAATCCAAAATAATTGCGGTTCAACGCTTTCAATCTCTGGTAATTTTTTAATAGTATCCATTAGGGCTATTGGAAATTCCGAAAGCGAGCTGCTCGTTATGTAAAAATCAGCATTAATTGTTTCTTTAACATATTTTGTAACCTCAACTTGCATGCTCTCTCCTATTGAAATCAAACTAACTATGGCGGCAATGCCGATAGCAATTCCAGATACAGTAAGAGCAGTCCAAAGCTTTCTGCGACTGATATTACGGATAGCTAGCGAAAAATAGACCAAACTTTGCACCAGAAAATTGCAATTTACTCTACCAATATTACATTATATCACAAGCTCATAAATAACTTAGTCTCTTTTAGATAATTTTGCCAAATATCAAGGTTAGAACAAAGTTAATTAATTTTCACACTAGAAAATCAGTTAAAGCTTAACACTACCGAAAGGGCGCACCAGCATTATCGAGATTAATTTCACCCAACAATAATTTTTGAAGAACATTAGCTAACTCAGAAATTTTTACCCTGACTTGTCGAGTACTATCACGATCACGCACTGTTACCGTTTGATCTTTAATTGTGTCATAGTCAGCAGTAATTGAGTAAGGCGTTCCTATCTCATCAGCTCTTGCATATCTTCGACCTATTGAGCCAGACTCATCATAATTAGTTATAAATCCAGCAATGCGGAGTATGCGATCAACTTCTTGAGCTTTCTCCGGCAAACCATTTTTACTCACTAATGGAAAAACTCCAACTCGAACAGGGGCAATCGACTTTGGAAAAGCTAAATAGGTCCGTTTAGAATCCTCTCTATAAGCTTGCTCAAGCGTACAGTAAACAATTCGGTCAATACCATATGAAGGTTCAATTACATGAGGAATAACATTTTCACCGCCAACTTTAACTGAAAAATCAGTTTTGCTCAGCTTCGCATGCGCTTTAACATCATAATCAGTGCGATCTGCAATACCAGTGACTTCAATCCAACCAAAGCGGTCTGTTTTAACTTCGACATCCCAGCAATCTATTGCGTAATGGGCAAGTTCATTTGGCATGTGTTGGCGGGCCCTAATTGCATCATTTGGGATTCCTAAGCTTTCAAGAAACTGTTTGGTACGAACAATATAGTAAGCAAGTTGTTCATGCAACACATAACCATTTTTTACAGCTTCCCTTGCAGTTATTTCAAGCATCTTTCCATTTTTAAACTGTTCATTTTTTGGATACCACGCTAACTTTTCATTTGCCACTTCAGCAAACCTCGGGTGCGATTTATCCTTTGGATTGACAAAAATTTCTGCCTCAGCAATAGTAAACTCCCTCAAGCGCAAAATTCCTTGTCTTGGTGAAATTTCATTTCTATAAACTCTGCCAATTTGTATTACGCCAAATGGAAATTGCTCTCTATAAAAGCGGAGCATCCTATTAAAAAGAATAAAAATTCCCTGGGCAGTTTCAGGGCGCATAAATCCAATCCGTTTTGAACCGGGGCCAATTGTTGTCTTAAACATTAAGTTGTAGTATTCAGCATCTTTTAAATTTCCACCGCAATCTGGACATCGGAGTTTGTTTTCTCGAATTATTTTTGTAAGCTCTTCAATTTTTTTACCGCCAACAGCAATTCCAAGAGTGCCAGCTATTAGATGATCGGCTCTAAATCCTTCACCACACTTTTCACATTGAGTTATTGGGTCAACAAAATGCGCAGTATGTCCAGAAGCGATGAATACTGGTTCAGGGGTTAGCGTCGTAGTTTCAACTTCGTAAAATCCTTCTTGAATTAAGTATAGCTCTCTCCATTTTTGCTCGATATTGTGTTTTAATATACTTCCCAGCGGTCCAAAATCAAAAAGGCCTGCTACGCTTCCGTATATTTCTGCAGAAGGCCAGAGAAAACCCCTTCTGCGGGCAATCTCCATGATCTTTTCATATTTGTCCTTTTTCATTAACCTCACAAATTAGTAAGACCTGAATTTTTAATGGGGCAATCTCAAAACTAGAGGGGGCTTAGCATTCAATTATTTATCGCCAGGTGATTATTTAACTAGCACTTTGAGCAAGTCAATGTTACGAGCAATACCAATAACATTGCCCTCAGCATCAATTACTGGAATTTGTTCAATGCTTTTTCGTCGCATTTTTTTAGCACATTCACTAACACTAGTCCTTCTGGTTCCGGTTACCAAATCAGTTACCATAATGTCCTCTACTTTTTTGTCGGGAAGTTTAAGGGTTTTTTTTGTGATATACAACATCATTTTGCTTTCCCAAGCCCAGCGATCACCTTCTGTTCCTGAGGATAAGGAAGATACTTCTGTTTCCGAAACTACTTCGCTAATATCGATTAAATCAGATTCTGTTACTATTCCACAAAGCTTTCCCTCATAATCAAGGACCAATAGTGCCCTCGCCTTTGATAGTTGCATGATTTTTAGAGCAACTTGAAGTGGCGTATCCTGCCAAATCGATGTAACTTTATTATCAATAAATTTTTCAGCAGGTTCTTTTATATCCATTTCAGCAATGGCACGGTAAACAATATCGTTAACAGTAACAATCCCAGTCAATTGATTTTCTTCTATCACAGGCAATCTTCCAATGTCTTTTTCTAATAAGATTTTTGTCGCTTCTTCAACCGTTGCATGAGGTGGAATTGAGATTGGATTGCGTTTCATGATCAAAGCAGTTTGATCTTCTTCTGGATACTCAGCTAGATCACTTCGAGTTACTATACCAACTAATTCCTTCGTGCCTTTTTTTACAACCGGCACACCAGAGATTTTTTCTTTGTGAAATAGATCTAATATCTCTTTTCTGCTACCAGGTACTTCAGCACACGTAGGATTTGGTGTCATTATGTCTTTTACTAACATTACTTTCACCTTACCATACACTAGGTTTTGATGAGTTTATATTTAAAAACAGAAATGATTCTTAAATAAAACTTTGCAATTAAACTTAATATCTATGTCTTTCTGCGAACCACCATAACAGGACAGGGAGCTCCGCGAACAACTTTTTCTGCAACACTTCCCAATAAAAATCTATTAAAGCCTGTTTTTCCCGCCGTGCCCATTATTATGATATCGGCATCTTCATTTTTAGCAACTTCAACAATTTTATCAGCTGGAGATCCTTCCTCTATAGTGGTTGATGCTTCTATACCTTCTTTCTCTGTAATTTCTTTCGCTCGGGCTACAGCTCTCTTGCCCTCTTCTTGCAAAAGCTTTCGCATATTCTCCCAAACACCACCAGCAGGAATGCCTGCAAATGCAGAAGTATCCACAACGTATAAAGTAGTTATTTTTGCACCAGTGGATTTTGCAATTGTAATAGCATGTGGAATAGCGAGCTCGCTATACTCCGAACCGTCGGTCGGAACCAAAATGTTTTTATAAACTTTCACAAATTTCACCTCAACCGAATGCAATCTCACCATCAATCATAACAAATTGAATGTTTTCTGGGCGAACTCTGTGTATAATAGTTGCTGCTGGATTTTTGACTGGATAAAGATTTTTGGATCGAATATTTATTGCTATAATGTCTGCATTTTTATCTTTTTCTATAGTACCACCATACTTATCAATTTTCAATGCTTTAGCAGCATTTAAAGTCGTCATTTTGAGAATTTCAATTGGATCTAAAAAGTTAGGATCTCTAGTTAATGCACGTAACATTTTCGAAGTATATTCCATTTCTCGGAATAAATCTGGCGAATTTAACATAATGTTATCTGTTCCTAACGCAACTGGAATTTTCCTCTCTATAAAAGCCTTAATAGGAGGAAATCCCAGCCCAAGCACGCTATTTGACCGAGGGCAACAAACTACTGGCACTTTTTCTCTCTCGAGCAAGTTTAAATCATTGCTATTTGGATGGGTACAATGAACAAGAAAAAATGGTTTAAGCGCAAGAGAGCGCTCAATTTCGGATTTTTTAGTGTTTTCAATTGATTTTATTTGAGCTGATTTATCTTCAGCAGCATGCAATGCCACAATTTTATCCATCAAATGGCATCTTTCTGCGATTTGGATAATAGCTGGGTCCGTAAAGTTCGAAGGAGCGCTAAATCCAAATCCATCGCAAAGTTTTAATAAAGTATCAAGTTCAGCTAGCTCTTTAGAATTAAGTTTCATTTCATTTTTTAGCAGTTCGGAACCAGCAAAGTAAAATTCTAATCTTCATAGAATATATCTTTTAATCGGCAATCCAGTCAAAGCTGTTTTTAACTGATTTACTCCAACAATGCCCCCCTCCCTAAAATCAGCAAAACAAGTGATTCCGGATTCAAGCATATCTTCAGCTGTTAAGCGCATGTTCTCAATAAGATCGCTTTCTGAAGTAACTTGTAAAATTTTATGTTTTATGCTGAACGGAGGTTCAACAGCCTCCTTTAAAGATTTGCCAAGAGCAGCCTCCTTAGCAATTGAATCTCCAATGTGAGTGTGAGCATTAATTAAGCCGGGTAAAACAATTGCTTTTTTAGCATCTATTTTCCTCCCAACTGGAGCAGACCCTGAACCAATCTCTTGGATTTTTCCATTTTTGATTTCGATAAAACCCTCGATAATATTAAACTCTGGTCCAGCAAATATCGTTGCGTTTTCAATTATTGTTCTCATATTTTGCACTCAGTCAATTGAAAGGGCACTCACAAGGGCTCTTATTACATTTAGGACAATTATTTCCGTATTTTGAGACGGCTGCTTCTTCAAGGTCTATATCTAATAAATTACACAAGCTTAATAACCAGGCTAATACATCGCTAGTCTCATTTTTTATAGCTTCTTTATCTTGGTCAAGCATAGCTTTACCTAACTCACCCACTTCCTGTGTGAACCAAATGTAAGTTTTTTCAATACCTCTTTTTGAATCTTTATAATAGTAAAGCCGTTTCATATGGTTCTGAAACTCTTGAATATGCACTATTTACCACCTCAAAATCTAATATTAAATGAATTTGATTTTTATATCGATTTAATCTTCTAGCTAATCCTTGATGATTTTGTTTTGATTTATCATAAACTTCTATTGCGAGCACATAAAGCTATAAAGTCCTAAATATTGATGAACTGACATGTAGAGGCACTAAATCCCTGTTTTGTGGCTTACATCAAGCATAAATTTTAAGCCAACGATTTTGAAATATAAATGTGGTAGCTATGGTTTCCAAAAAGGAGAGAAAAACGCAACTTCCGACGTCATCAGCTGGATTAGTTAGATACATGGAAGAAGAGCGCACTAAAGTTTGGATGAAACCCCATATTGTGTTGGCTTTAGCTATAGCCATTATAGTAATAATGGTGTTAGTTCATTATTATGGTCCGCAACCCGCGACTTGAGGCTGTTTTTTGGGGAACAGATCACCGCCAGCCATTATTTTTGTTGGGCGGTCTAATGTTGGCAAATCTAGTTTAATTAGGTTGTTAACAGGAAAGAAAGTTCGAATTGGGCGCAGACCCGGCACAACTTTAAAACCCTCTGTTTATGAGCTAGAGGATTTATCCTTAATTGACATGCCAGGCTTTGGCTTTATGGAAGGTATATCAAAAGAAAGGCAAGAGAAAATCAAAACAACAATTGTCCAGTACATTGAGAAAAACAGAAAAAATTTTTTGTTTGCTGTTGAGGTTTTAGATGCAAAAGCGTTTCCAGAAATTGTTGAGAGATGGTACAAACGGGGAGAAATACCAATTGACATTGAGATGTTTGATTTTTTAAGAGAACTAGGACTTAATCCAATTGTGGTGGCAAATAAAGTTGACAAGATCGGAGATAGAGACCAGCAATTGAATAAAATATGTGAGCTTCTTGGGCTAGCATTACCTTGGCGGCAATGGCTTGATACAATAGTTCCTTTGTCCGCTAAAACTGGTGAAGGTTACCAACACTTAAGAACAGTAATCAGATTACGTTTAAAAGAGTTAAATAAAGAAAAGCTAATAAAAAATTTTCGATAGATATTCAAGAATTTGTTCTACTCCACTTGCAACCCCCTCTGTATCAATCCAACCAGGCTCTTTAACAGAATCCCCGACTAAAAACAGGTTTTTAAGCGGTGTTACCGAACCAATGTCAAGTCCAGAAGCAGCCCGATTTACTGGCCACCCGTTATGGTAGCTTTGAATCAATAAAATTTCACAATCTTGATCAAAACTTGGTATCAACGATTTTAAGTCTTCCAAACCAATTTCAATTTCTTTTTTGATATCAGTGGATAAAAGCGGTTGGTGGGAAATGATCAGATTTTGGCCTTGAGGTGCAAGTGAGGGATCAATAGTTGTTAGTTCAATTAAGCCACCAATTCTTTGGCAATCTGGAGTGAAGAGGATACCATTTTTAAAAAATGATTTTTTAGAAGCGATGTTAATTTTAACTCCAGCAGAAGGAGAAATGCTCTCAACTTTTTGCAAGTAATTTTTATCAAAATATTTTTCACCAACTAATTCAACTGTTTCTTTCGCTCCGATATCGCTGATAACAAAATTTGCGCTCACTTCACTTATTTGATCGCTTTCAACATGCAATTTTGTTATATTTTCATTATCGATATCAACTCCAACAACTTTAGCTTTAGTTAAAATTTTTCCTCCTTGTAACTCAATAAATTTAACAAGCGAATCTATAATAGACTTACAACCACCAATTGGAACTCCCGAGCCTTTGCAATCATTGACTCTCTTTAAAATAAGAATACCTTCACCAGCTGGAATAGAATTGATGTGTAAGCTTAGAGCAAATCCGTAGAATGCATTTGCGATTTTTACAGCCAATTCATCTTTAACTTGATTTTTTAACCACTCTTCAAGTGTAATTTCATTCGAAGGCAACCCAAGCAATTTAACTTCAAATAATATTTTTGCCATTCTCAACCTATCAATTAGAGGAAATAAATTGATAATTGGATTGAAGTCAGAGACATCATTGATAAGATAATCCTTTCCTCTAATTCTAAAAGTACACCAAGGTTTACAGTCCTCTATCTTAACACTTAAACCCAGTCTCTGTAAAAACTGGGCTAATGGACCGCGGTTTCCATGAGGAATTAAATGAACTGCGCCTGTACTGAGCTGAAAGCCTTTGTAAGGTAAATTTGTAAATCTACCACCAAGGTATGGCATTTTTTCAATAATAATAACTTTTTTTCCTTGCTTTGCTAGAGAAGCTCCGGCTAAAAGTCCGCCTATTCCAGCGCCAATTATAGCAACATTATACATTTTACCCCTCAGCAATTGCATTTTTTGGGCAATAATTTAAGCAAAGCTTGCAGTTTGTACATAAATCCAAATCAATTTTTGCAAAACCAAGTGCTGTGATTGCGCTCATCTGGCAGAATGGAACGCAGTGAGCACAGCCTACACATCGAGATTCATTAATTATTACCATTTAAAAAGCTCCATTTTAATCCGCCTGTAATTACTTTATTTTCAACTATCTTTTGACTTAAATATTTGTGAACACATATAAATTCTAAGGAATTAAAATGTACGATCCATTAAAACTTTCTGAAGAAATTGAAAAGAAGGTCGCTAGTAAAATAAATGGTAAAATTTATAGAAAATATTATAGATTCAGACCAGCGCGCTTTTATTCTGGATGTAGTTCGGCTGATACATGTGGTTGTAATTTAAGATGTGTATTTTGTTGGTCTAATGATTTAGCAAGAGAAGGGGAAATTGGTAAATATTATTCCCCAGAAGAAGTTGCCGGCAGTCTTATAAAGATTGCTGAAAAATTTGGTTTTAAACAAATAAGAATTACTGGGAATGAGCCGACTATTTCTAAAAAACACCTAATTCAAGTCTTAGGGAATATCCCACTAAAATATACTTTTATTTTAGAAACAAATGGAATTCTTTTAGGTAGTGATGAGGAATTCGTTGAAGAATTAAAGAAGTTTGACAACTTGCACGTTCGCGTTTCTTTAAAAGGTTGTAATGAGGATGAGTTTACTAAATTGACTAATGCAAGTCCGGAGGCTTTTAATTTACAGTTGCTTTCAATAAAGAAATTATTAAATGAAAATATAGCATGTCATCCAGCGGTGATGGTATCTTTCTCTGAAAAAGAAAATCTAGAGCAACTTAGAAATTGTCTGCACCAAATCGATCCAAAGCTAGCAAAGACCTTAGAATTGGAAGAGCTTATTCTGTACCCTCATGTTGCTCGGAGGCTAAAAGCAGCAAGAATTAGATATTACACTAGTTATGCTCCAAGCGCTGTGCCGCAGGAACAAATTTAGCAGTGGACTAAAAATTTTTCCAAAAAAACATTTATAAGATAAAAGTTGAACTGAATAAATGGGTTTGCTATGAAAAAGGCAATCAATGTCCAGCGTATAATAAGTTTTTTATTATGCTCGTTCATTAGCGTTAGTGCGATTTCGCCGACCTTTGCCAGCGCTAATACATCTAGCTTACTTGAAAAGATAGAGAGTTGAAAAGACAATTTCTATAACCCGTCAATAAATAACGTAATTGCAAGGCATCCCATATTACATGCTATAGTAAAACTACTTCATTCGATTTCTTCACCTGAATCGGTTACAACAATTGAGATTACAGCAACCAATACTATTAATGAGAGCGTATATTTGACCATTAACAAAACCGGTCATATTGTTAATGTTTCAGCAGCTGGAGAAGCAAAAATTGGAGGAATAACTTCGATGGAGATAATTGATTCACTTTTATCTGCCTTGAATTTCCCAGATATGAAACAGATCTTAATATGATAATGGTTTAATTGAGATAAAAACTACTTCTTGGAAGGATTATATTAAAATTAAAATAATGCTTATGCTAGGGCGATTAGCATAATTTGGCTTTATAAGCATCTTTTAAAATACAGAAAAATTTCAAACCTTGCTTAATTCTTTAATTTTTTTAACGATTTCATCTCCAACTTCTGAAGTTTTAGAAATTCCACCCAAATCCTTTGTCCTAACTTTTCCTTCTGCTAAAACTTCTTCAACAGCTTTATCTAATAAATTTGCAGCTTTTTCTTCACCTAAGTGGTCCAGCATCAATTGGCCCGCTAGAATAGTCGCAATAGGATTAACAACGTTTAGCCCAGCATATTTTGGAGCAGAGCCATGAATTGGCTCAAACATAGAGATCCCCTTTGGATTTATGTTTCCACCTGGAGCCAAACCCATTCCGCCCTGGATCATTGCACCTAAATCAGTCAGGATATCTCCAAACATATTAGGCGTAACTACTACTTCATACCATTCAGGATTTTTAACAAACCACATTGCAATTGCATCCACAAAAGCAAACTCAGTTTGAATGTTTGAATATTTTTTTGACACCTCAGTAAAAGCCTCTCGCCATAGGCTGTAGATATGAGAGAGGACATTTGCTTTGTCAACGCTTGTGACTTTTTTTAGCCCTTTTCGTTTGCACAATTCAAACGCATATTCAATCACGCGCTTTGCGCCAGATTTGCTAATTATACCAAGTTGATAGGAAAATTCCTCATTCTGATTGCTTTTTGCATTTAAGTCCAACTTTAATTTGTAGAGCTCTCTATTTAATTCAAGAGATTCAGCGCAAGCTTTTTTGAAGCGCCCGCCTAAAGCAACATAAAAATCTTCAGTATTTTCCCTAACTACATAGAAATTGATGTCTTTTGGTGTTTTATCTTTCAGTGGGCATGGAATGCCAGGGTATAATTTGATTGGCCTCAAATTAACATATTGATCGAAATAAAAACGCAGTTTTAAAAGTATGCCTTGTTCAAGTAACCCTACAGGAGCTTCAGCATGCCCAATCGCTCCAAAATAGATCGCATCCATTTTGCTGATTTCACCCAGCGCGTTTTCTGGAATTAGCTCATTTGTTTTTTTATAGTGTGCCCAACCGAATGGGTACTCGATGAGCTCAAAGTTTAAGTTTGGGATTACCTCTGCCACAGCCTTTAAGGCTTTTATACCTTCTCTGATTACCTCTGGCCCAACCCCATCTCCGGGAATTACAGCTATTTTGTATTTTTTCACTTTTTTAGCTCCTTTTTTAAATACGGGACTAGCCCACCAGAATTTAAGATATTTAAAATAAATTCCGGCAATGGCTTTACACAGAAAATTCGATTTGTTGTTAAGTTTTTAATTTGGCCAGTTTTTAGATTGAATTCAATTTCATCTCCAACTTTAATATTATCAGCTGCCTCTGGGCTCTCAAAGGGAGGAAGCCCTAAGTTGATGGCATTTCGATAAAAAATCCTAGCAAAAGATTTTGCAATAATAGCTGATACACCAACTGCTTTAAGTGCAATTACAGCATGCTCGCGGCTTGAACCGCAGCCCCAATTTTTACCAGCAACAATAATATCTCCCTTCTTAACTTTTATTGAGAACATAGGGTCAACTCCTTCCATTGCATGTTTAGCTAGCTCTTTTTCATCATTATAAACAACATATTTTCCCGGTATTATTCTATCAGTGTCGATATTATCGCCAAACACAAATGCCTTGCCCATAAATATACCAGTTAAATAGTTGCAACTTTTATCTACTATCTATAAATATAATCTTTGTGAGGCTTATGAATTCAGAAGTAACAACATGGACAATTGGCCATAGCAATCGTTCTCTTGAGGATTTCTTATCTTTGCTAGAAGAGAATAGTATCAAAATACTTGTGGACATCAGGAGATTTCCAACCAGCAGATGGCCGCATTTTAAAAAGGAAAATTTAGAAGCCTCGCTTAAGAAGATTAGAATTAAGTATGTGTATCTCGGCCAAGAACTCGGTGGCTATAGAACTGGCGGATATGAAAAATACATGAAAACCAAAGAATTCAAAAAAGGAGTTGAAAAACTTTTATTGCTTGCCAAAGAAAAGCGCGCTTGTATTATGTGCGCTGAACAGTACTATAAAATTTGCCATCGAAACTACTTGTCAAAATTTTTGCATAGGAAAGGGGTAGGAATTATACACATTCTTGGTCATAATCGATTGCAACAATTATTATGATTGTTTTTGCTTTAGGCCACGAATCTATTAATTATTTCATAAAATGTTTAACACTTATTTTTTAGTTAACCAACTTTGCTTAACTTCTTCCTTTGTTGGAATGAACGGATAATAACAATTTTTAGGCCTTGCTTTATTTTCAGGACACACGCCTAGCCAGTACCCGCGGCATTTAGCGCTCTCAAAAATTTCTGGATATATTCTTACAACTATTCCGTATACTTCCCTAGCTAGCTCTTGTATTTCCGGCGCAGCTCTAACACATTGTCTTAAGGTTAGAAAATTAATTAAACTTCTGGCATTGATTGTCCATGTATAATTAGTTAAAGTTGCTAATGGCAACACATACCTAGCAAATTCTCTTTTAACCCCTTGCTTTCTGAGTTCCCTATATGCCTTGTGGCATTGCTCAATTGCGCTTGAAAACAATTTTTTAACTTTTTCAGGCTCTGAATGGCTGGCTAACCCTTCAGGTTCATAATACTTAGATTCTAATTCTTCGACATATCTTGTAGAACGAGCGGTATGGGATGCGACACGATGTTCTAAAATTTCTCTAGATATTGCTACACTTATATTTTTCAAGTTAAAGACGAATACAATATGTTCCAGAATACTGCCATAATCCCTTTCGACTACCATTTTTACAATTTCTTCATCTGGTATGTTATCGGGAACACCGCTAATTCTAGCAAATTTTGTTATTAGCTCCAGGCCATTTGGAGTATAATGTAATAACTCAACTTCCATTTTAACACCTTTTTATTTCGATTCTAATTTCAGCTTTAGATTAATATGTTATAGAGACTTAGCAAGTAAGTAACTTATAGCTCAACTCTTCTAGGGTCAGCTATTTTCCCACTTATCGCAGAAGTTGCTGCAGTAGCTGGAGAAGCTAAGTAAACTTCAGCAGTTCGATGGCCCATTCTGCCAACAAAATTTCTATTTGAAGTTGAAACGCAAACTTCATTTTGGCCAAGAATGCCTAAATGCCCTCCAATACAAGGACCACAACCAGGCGGTCCAACAATAGCGCCAGCCTTTAGAAATATTTCAACTAGTCCTTCTCTTATAGCCTGGAGATAAATTTCTTTAGAAGCAGGCAAAACTATCATTCGGACACCTGGATGAACTTGTTTGTTTTTTAAAAATTGAGCAGCAAGGCGAAGGTCTTCAATTCTTCCATTTGTGCAAGTCCCTAAAAATACTTGGTCTATCTCAGTCCCTTCAACTTCTGAAATCGATTTCACATTATCAACAGTTGGTGTTATAGCAACTTGTGGTTCTAAATTTGTAACATCGATCTCAATCTTTTCAGCAAATTCTGCATCAGGATCATTTCTCACTACCTCAATTGGTTCATTACTTCTGGGCTCAACATATTGAATTGTTTTTTCATCTGGCTCAACTAATCCAGTTTTTCCTCCCATTTCTACTGCCATATTGCAAAGTGTCATCCTCTCCGAGACTGAAAATCCTTTAACAACTGGTCCAGCAAATTCAACGGCCTTATAGTTTGCTCCCTCCACTGTAACTGTTTTGATCGCCTTAAGAACAACATCTTTAGCAGTAACCATTTTCTCGAGCTTTCCAGTTATATCGAAGCGAATTGTTTCTGGGACCTTAAACCAAAGTTGGCCAGTTGAA
>JACRDV010000038.1 GCA_024860865.1 Methanobacteriota archaeon
CTTTAAAGCCATCTGTTGAAATTGACTCTAGGATAACTTCCATCATTCATTTTGCTTTTCCAAAGAAAATGCTCGCGCTCTCAAGGTCTCTGTATTCTGAGAAGTGGCTCTCAATGCAAAACCTGCTCCCTAAATCAAGCATTGACCAGAAATAGTTTTTCTCTCCTAATACTTTTAAAACTGTTTCGTCTGCAAGCCCTGCTTTAGGATGGACTTTAAATTTGCCCGTAAATATACTTTTTCATAGGAACAGGAACCGATAGTACATAAGAACCCACTTTGTTAGAGAAAAAACGACTTTAAGTCCAAAAGACTTTTATAACTAAAAACCCTAAATTAAATTGGTGTCTTAATGGGAGGAATAAGAGTCTACGTTTCAGATGAAGTAGAAAAACGCTTTAGGAAAATTGCAATGGAGCAATTTGGGTACGGTAGAGGATCAATTAGCGCAGCTGCTGAAAAAGCTTTTCAACTCTGGATTGCCCAGACGAAACCGATCTCAAAAAAAGTTGAAATTCCTGAGGATCCTGTAAAAGCAATAAGAGGTTTATTAAAAACCGTTAAGAAATCCAGTGTAGAACTACAACATGAGGCTATTAGACTTAGAGCTAAAAAAATGTTAAGCTGATGCCATGTTTTTAGTAGACGCTAATATATTTTTAGAATTGCAACTTGATCAAAAATTTGCAGATGATTGCGAACAAATACTTCGAAAATTTAGAGATGGTGAGCTTGTAGGTATAACTACAGATTTTCTTATAGATAGCATAGTAATTGTAATGGAGGATAATAAAAAAAGTCCGGATGAGATTAAGCTCTTTTTAACTTCGTTGATTGGATATAAAGGCTTAGCTGTATACTCATTGACATTAAGTGATAAAATTTTAGCAACTGAACATATGAAACAATATAAATTAGATTTTGATGATTCAATAACTTATCAAGCAATGAAAAGCAATGAAATCAAAGAAATAATATCTTATGATTCTGATTTTGATGGGCTACTCAACATTAAGCGAACTATACCTTCTGAACTCTTGTAATTTTATTTATATTTCAAATGACATTCTGCTGATAACTTAGCCAATACTTGAGATAATCTTTTAATCTCGTCCATGTTTTTGTCAATGATGGCTTTCTTAAGCTCTCCAACCTTTTGAGAGTAGTTTATCATTTCCTTTTTCCATTCTGGTTTAGCACAACTTTCGCACTTTGTTACTAACCCTTCAAACTTAGCAAACTGCTCAATTGCTGGAATTACGCCGCCTCTGATAGTTCTATTAATATTTGAAAATTCAGTGCTTAGTTCACGCATTAAATCTTTAATTGAAGGTTTTGCTTCTGTAGGCACAGCCGTTACTTTAGTTTCGCTTGGAATCCATTTTAGCTCTATCTCAAATTTTCCTTTATCAGGTTTTTCTTTATACTCTAATTCAACTTCAACCGACTCAGGAATTGAAATTTCACCTTTGCCAAAATCGAGTGCACCCTTTTCCTCAAGGGTTTTCCCAAGTTGAATCAATAGTTTACTTATTTCCTCTTTTCTCATCTTTTTTCTTTCTTCAAACTCCATATCTCTCACCGGAATCAAAATAATACAACTGACCTTAAAAACATAAAAATTGTATTAAATAGAGATAAAAACAACACTATTTACGCATTAGCTCCTTTAATTTGTTATAAACCCCAAGTTTTTTAGATAGCACACGAACATGTTTCCAGTCAAGCCCTTTACTATATTTTGTTATAAGAAATGCTGCACTTTCAAAACGTTCATAAAGTATTAAGTAAGGGATGAGGTCCTCAATTGTAGCCACTTTGACTTTTATGCCAATTATATCAACGGATTTAGCCTCTTTGACCTCACGCCTTTCCCTTTCTGATCTGATTGGAATTATATCTAACCTAAAATAAGGTAACGGCTTTAAAAGAGCTGTAGCATGAGCCTTATTTGAGAGGGCCTGCTTAAGATCATTAACATTAACATCGAATCCTGCTTTAACTATGGTTTTGCTTAGCTTCTCTGCTTCATCTGCATGATAATCAATTAAAATATCCACATCAGCCGTTGAGAGAGGTCTGCCGTAAATAGCCGCAGCAGCGTTTCCAATAATAGCATAACTAAAGCCACTCTTGTTGAGATTTTGGGCAAGTTTTGCAATAATTTCTACAAGCTTTTTTGAATCAAGAGATATAGAAGCACCCCCCAAGCTGCTAAAAAAATTAAACAGAGAGAACATCAAAGTAAGTCTCTCTTCTGGATTTAAGTGCCTTGTTTGAGTATCCTCAATTTCAAATTTGGTTCGCCACCTACCGCGCCAAATTAAAACTTCGTGCATATAAATGCCTTCAAATTACAATATCATTAATTGGAAGTGTTTATATTAAAATGCCTCAGAATAACTTTGCCTGGCGAGTGGTCGATTTAAGATCAGCTTCGGTATATCCTAAGGCGCTCATCACTCTCATGACAGCGGGCAATACTTGATTATCAATGTAATAGTTAGGATCATAATCTTCAATTTTTGCTTCTTCAGCTGGAACAGCCCTTTTGCTCAGCATTTCAGGTCCCTTTCTTATCATGTAACCAATTATTGAGCCTACTGCTACTGGCCTTCCCTTGGTTCTTGCAATTTTTGCAGCTGTTACATGTGCTTCCTCAACTTCATATCTTGCAATCTCTCTTGTAAGTTGAGTGTAGATTATCATATCTTCAAGCATAACATTGCGTGCAATGATATTGGCAATTGTTTGCCTGATTATACCTGCTGCCTTCTCTGAATTTCCTTCCCTTAAAATTGCCTCTAAAACCAATCTTTGTGTCTTTTTTGCAATTGGAGCCCAATCTCTCCTAACAACTTCAAGGCCGCGGGCTGTTATCCTCCCATCTTCACCAGCCAAAGCATACCGTTTTTTAGTAACTAGTAAACCTCTTGGGTAGAATCCTTGGAACTCAAGTTGGATTATCCCTGGCAGCGATTTGTTTACTTCCTCAATAAAAGCAAATGCTTTTTCCTTAGGGTTATTTTCAACTGTGGTGAAAAGCGAATCGGTATCAGCGTAAATCGCATGAAGCCCAAATTTTTCCGCAAGATCAATAGTTTTTGTTATGTAATATCGGCCATATGCAGTGACGCTGGCAGCAGCTTCTTTGCAATACCATCTAAAGCGGGAATAGGCCAGAGTCCCATAAAATGCATTTGAGGCGACCTTAATCGCTTCTTGCTGAACATTTAACATGCGAAATTCAATTGAATCTATTGGTAAAGTTTTCATTTTCTTTTTAATTTCCATCCTGCGATTAATTAGCTCTTCTAAAATTGTCGGAAAAAATCCTCTGCGCTTAGCACAGAATTTAAAGCCAACTTCAGGCGCAAGATGGGCTTTTTCATTTGTGCAACATACACAGTTAATAGTGGAAGGATCAATATTGTGACTCACTATTACTGTAGGATACATGCTCTTAAAATCGAAAACCAGAATGTTTTTATGCAGTCCCCTTTCAGGTTCTTTCACATATGCTCCAACAATTGGGGCCTCGGACTCTCTGCGTAAAACTTCTTCTCTCCTTGGCTTGTTTGGGATTAACTCCTCAATCTCATAAGCTTTAGCCATTAACAAATATTCAACAATTTGACCGGCTGTTACCCTTGCAACATCGAAAAGTGGTTGCCTAATCAATCTCGCAAGTTCGATTTTTTGCGGTAAAAGTTTCTCTCCAAGTTCAAGTGTTACTTCAACATCGCTTAGAGAATATTCAATTAGCTCAAGAAGTTTTTCTCCGCCTTCTTCCCAATACCTCCAGATTTCATACCCAGGTATCTCTGGTTTTTCTCTTCCTAAAAGTTCGTGTGCAACTACATCTAAAGTATAATTAGCAAGTCTAATTGCCCTTCTAACCGAAGGGAATATATCAATATTAATTCTACCTTTAATCTTGGCCCGAGGTGCCATCCCCCCTCTTCTGAACCTGAGTGCAGCAGGCTCTCTACCTAACAAAAATGGAATTCTATTATAGTCAAGTCTATCTCTCAGGTACGGTATGTCGAATGAATCCGAGTTAAAACCTAGCAAAATTTCTGGATCCCTCTCTTCAATGATTTTAAGAAAACGTTGGAGCAATTCTTTTTCATTTTTCAATATTTCAACATAATCTGGTTGAGTTGGAAGAGTTTTAGCTTGTTTGCTATAAAAAGTGAGGGCCTTTTGAAAACCTTTGTTATCAAGTAAACTAATCACAATAATTGGATCTCTTTTGGGTCTTGGCGTACCTTCTGGATTATACACTTCAAGATCGAAAGCTAGAACATCTAGTTTTGGAAATTCTGGCTTAACAATCGGTCTTGGCGAAGAAGTCGCTTCAATAACTTGGTCAACTAATAATTTTCCTCTTTCTACTTCCTTTCCTTCAACTTGGACCCATGTAAAGGGAATTAATCCTTTTTCAATTATGTATTTTTTCTCAAAGGGGATATCGTACTCTCGGGGTTCTTTTACCGTAGGCATTATCCTAACTTGGTCCCGCACTTCTTGAACATGTTGCGGATGAAAAGTAACTATTTTGATTACTTCAATTGGATTGCCATAGATTGTTCTGGTTACAACCTCAGTTCTCTTAACATTTGACAAATTAGCTAATCTTTCAGCGAGCTCTTTTGCTAAAATATTTTTTGGAATTGCATAAAAATAAGGCTCGAAATTAGGATCATGGATCGCAACGATTTTTTCATCAAAAGTTTTAAGATAAAGCCTTATAACAGCTTCTTTTTCGCTCTTTGAAAGATGGTCGATATCAAAGAATAACCCTTCAACCGTTTAAATCCCTTCTTAGCTTTTAGTTATGCCTACGTTAGAAAAAACTTTAACTACTAGTAAATAAGTTAAACTAATTGGGGTAAAATGACTACAAATATTGAATACTTGCTTCTAGTAGTAATTTTGCTTATTTTGTTATAAGTAGTCATCCCCATCGTCCGTTTTCTCTTCGGCTTTCCGGAGTTGATTTTTATGGTTTCTGAAGAGACCTTTTATGTAAGTCAATTGGTAAAAAAATCTGTTCCGAAGGTTGGCAGGATCAAGGTATTTGATACCACGCTCAGAGATGGTGAGCAAACACCTGGCGTTTCATTAACGCCTGAAGAAAAGCTCGAAATAGCCACCCAACTGGATAAACTGGGAGTTGACATAATTGAAGCCGGTTTTCCAATTACCTCGGATGGTGAAAAAAAAGCAGTTAAATTGATCGCAAAAGCAGGGCTAAAATCTGAGATTTGCGGGCTGGCAAGAGTAACTCAAACTGACTTAGATGCTGCAATTAACTGCGATGTCCCATATGTTCATACTTTCGTTGGGACTTCTGAAATCCACATGAAAGTTAAGCTGAAAATGATGCCGGAGCAAATTTTAGAAAAAGCAGTTTGGGCCGTAGATTATGTAAAAAATCATGGATTAATTTGTGAATTCTCACCGGAGGATGCAACTAGAACTGATATGGCTTTCCTAAAGAAAATTTGTAAAGCAGTTCAAGAGGCAAAAGTTGACAAGATTAATATTCCAGATACAGTTGGGGTAATGGTTCCAACTGTTATGAAAAACTTCATTTCAGAGTTAAAAAAAGTGATAAAAGTTCCAATTAGCGTTCACTGCCACAACGACCTTGGATTAGCAGTTGCAAATTCTATAGCTGCTGTTGAAGGTGGCGCAACACAAGTTCATGCCACTATTAATGGACTAGGTGAACGAGCTGGCAATGCAGCATTAGAAGAGGTTGTGATGGGATTAATTGCATTTTATGATGCTCAAACAAATATCAATACTAAACTAATTGCGGAAACTTCTGAATTAGTTGCTAGATTAACAGGAATTCGCCCTCAACCAAATAAAGCCATAGTTGGCGAAAATGCATTTGCACACGAAGCTGGTATCCATGTGCATGGGGTCTTAACCTCTCCAGCTACTTATGAACCAATTACTCCTGAGATGGTTGGCCATAAAAGAAGATTGGTTTTGGGAAAACATGTAGGTTCCCATGGAGTGAAAGCTGCACTAGATGAGCTTAATATACAGACAACTCCTGAACAACTCCAAGAGATAGTCACTAGGATTAAAGCAATTGGCGATAAAGGTAAAACAGTAACTGATGCGGATTTAAGAGCAATTGCTGAAGCAATTGTTGGAGAACTTACCAAAGAAGAAAAAATAGTAACACTTGATGAACTTGCAGTAGTTACTGGAAACAGAGTAATTCCAACAGCATCTGTCAAGTTAGTTGTTGAGGGCAAAGAAAGAATAGCCTCAGCTACGGGAGTTGGACCGGTCGATGCTGCTCTCAACGCAATTCAAAAAGTATTGGAGCTCCAAGATATTAGACTTAGAGAATATAGATTAGAAGCAATAACCGGCGGATCTGATGCAATAGCTGAGGTAATGATAAAAATTGAAGATAAATTTAGAAACATAGTTTCAGCAAAAGCAGCGCGCGAAGACATAGTTATGGCATCAGTTGAAGCTATGGTTAATGCAATTAATAGAATCCTGCTCAAACGCAGGGCAATAGCTGGTTAAGTTCTTAGCAAAATTAATAAATCATTTCCAATAATTGCACAATACCCTTGGTGTAAAAAATGTCAACAAAGTTGCCTACAAAAATAAGAGTACTCGATACTACGCTCAGAGATGGTGAACAAACACCTGGCGTTTCATTAACGCCTGAAGAAAAATTAAGAACTGCAAGAAGATTAGATGAGCTTGGCATAGATATAATCGAAGCAGGTTCTGCCATTACATCTGAAGGAGAACGCCAAGCTATCAAATTAATTGCAAATGCCGGCTTAAATGCTGAAATATGCAGTTTTTCTCGCCCTATTCAGAGCGATATAGATTTAGCATTAGCTTGTGATGTTGACTCAATTCATTTAGTGGTTCCCACTTCAGATATTCATCTTCAATATAAACTTAAGAAAACTCGAGAGCAAGTTAATGAAATGGCGATTAAAGCTATTGAGTATGCTAAAGCTCATGGGTTGATCGTTGAACTTTCAGCTGAAGATGCTTCTCGGACTAATATTTCTCATTTAAAAGAATTTTATAAAGCTGGAATTGAGGCAAAGGCTGATCGTTGCTGCTTTTGTGATACAGTTGGAGTAATGACACCAGAAAATACGACTCAAATCTTCCAAGAACTTAAAAAAGAAATTAAAGTTCCAGTTGCAGCTCACTGTCATGATGATTTTGGTTTAGCTGTAGCTAATACACTCGCTTCTCTTAGAGGTGGAGCTGAAGAATTCCATGCAACAATAAACGGAATCGGCGAGCGTGCTGGTAATGCTTCCCTCGAAGAGATAGTTATGTCTCTAATTTCGTTCTATGGAACCAAACTAAATATTAAGACCGAACTTTTAGTTGAAACCTCAAAACTTGTCGAAAGATTAACTGGCATACCAGTACCCCCGAACAAAGCAATAGTTGGGGAGCATGCATTCGCACACGAAGCTGGGATTCATACTCATGGAGTTTTAGCATATCCCGGGACCTATGAGCCAATTACCCCTGAGATGGTTGGGCACCGTAGACGGTTCATTCTTGGAAAAGATGTCGGCTCTCATGCAATTAAAGTAATGTTAAAGGAGGTTGGTCTAGAACCAACCGAAGATGAACTAAAGCAAGTTGTAAATAGAGTTAAAGAGCTTGGTGACAAAGGGAAGAAAATTACGGATGCTGATTTGCAGTCAATTGCTGAGTCAGTTATGGGGGTTATAGGAGAAAAATTTGTTGAGTTAAATGAACTAACTGTTGTAACTGGGAATAGAGTGACCCCAACAGCATCTGTTAGGCTAAAAATAAGGGACCAAGAATTCTTGCAGTCAGCTACGGGAGTTGGGCCGGTCGATGCTGCTCTCAATGCAATTCAAAAAGTATTGGGTGAGCTCGCAGATGTTAATTTAGATCAATATAGAGTTGAAGCAATTACTGGAGGAACTGATGCATTAGTTGAAGTTCATGTTAAGCTACGAAGGAATAATCAAATTGTAACTGCCAGAGGATCTGCTAGCGACATAGTTATGGCTAGTGTTGAGGCGATGCTAGCGGGTATTAATAGATTGCTTACAAGATATCCTAAGAAGTGAGTTACATGGTTAAAATGACGGGTGGCAAAGCAATTTTAGAATCCTTAAAAAGGCATGGGGTAAAAGTAATATTTGGATTGCCTGGTGGAGCAATTCTCCCACTTTATGATGACATTTACAAAGATAAAGATATCAGGCATATTTTAGTTAGGCATGAGCAAGTGGCGGCGCACGCTAGTGATGGTTTTGCTCGAGCCAGTGGTAAGCCTGGAATTTGTATGGCAACTTCTGGCCCAGGAGCAACAAATCTTACCACTGGAATTGCAAATGCTTATATGGATTCAAGTCCTGTAATTGCTTTTACTGGGCAAGTTGCTAGACCATTAATTGGAAATGATGCGTTCCAAGAAACAGATGCGTGCGGTATTACCCTTCCAATCACTAAACATAATTTTAAAATAATGAAAACAAAGGAAATCCCACAAATTATTAAAATGGCTTTTAAAATCGCTACAACTGGCAGACCTGGTCCAGTTCACATTGATTTACCTAGAGATGTTCAATCTGAGGAAACTGATTTTGACTTTGAAGCTGAACCAGAAATGCCGGGCTACAAGCCAACTATTGAAGGGCATCCTCTTCAAATAAAGAGAGCAGCCGAAATTATCAGTGAAGCTGAGCGCCCAATTGTTTTGGCTGGCGGAGGAGTGATTCATTCAAATGCATCGCCAGAATTATCAGTATTTGCTGAAATGCTTGGCTCGCCCGTAACAACAACATTTATGGGAAAGAGCTCTTTTCCAGAAAACCATCCGCTTGCCCTTGGAACAATTGGGATGCATGGTAAAAAGGCAGCTAATAAAGCAGTTACTGAGAGCGATGTTTTAATTGCTATTGGATGTAGATTTTCAGATAGATCAACTGGTAACGTCCAGTATTTTGCACAAAATGCAAAAATTATTCACATAGATATTGACCCGGCCGAAATTGGGAAAAATATAAAAATTTTTGTTCCAATCGTTGGGGATGCGAAAAGAGTTCTAAAATCATTGATCGAACGGCTCAAAGAGATTTATAAAAAAGGTAAAACCACAGCTTGGGTTGAGAAAATTAATCAATTTAAAAAAGAGTTCCAACCAAAAATGGACTACGATGAAATACCAATTAAACCCCAGAGGGTTATGAAAGAGCTAAATTCAATAATTGATTCGAATACAATTATAACAACGGAAGTTGGGCAAAACCAAATGTGGGCAGGACATTTTCTAGAAGTCCATCATCCTAGGCAGTTTATTTCATCGGGAGGACTCGGAACAATGGGATTTGGATTCCCAGCCGCAATTGGAGCAAAGGTTGCGCGACCAGAAGCTACAGTTATTGATGTTGCTGGAGATGGTTCATTCTTAATGGTTGAACAAGATTTAGCAACTTGTGTGCTTGAAAAAATTCCAGTTATAGTTTTAATTCTTGACAACAGACGATTAGGGATGGTCTCACAATGGCAAGAACTTTTTTACGGGGGAAGGCTTTCTGCTACTTTATTGGGCGAGTCTCCAGATTTTGTTAAACTCACGGAAGCGTATGGAGCGAAAGCTGAATATGTTACCAGACCAAATGAAATTCGGCCAGCACTAGAGAGGGCAATAAAATCAAATGAGCCATATGTGTTAGATGTTATAGTTGATCCAAAGGAGCACGTATTGCCGATGGTTCCACCAGGTGGTCGACTCGATCAAATGATTGGGTGAATTAAAAGTGGAAAGAGAGCACGTTCTGGTAGCATTGGTTGAGAATAAACCAGGTGTTATGCAAAGAATTTCTGGAATGTTTGCTAAAAGAGGGTTCAATATTGAAACTATAACAGTTGGACCGACTGAGAGTCAAGAGCTATCTAGGATGACATTAGTTGTTAAAGGCGATGAAAGAGTTCTGGAGCAGGTTCAAAAACAACTGAATAAACTGGTTGAAGTAATAAAAGTAAGCGATGTTGATCCAAACGAGAGCGTTATACGAGAGCTCTGCCTAATAAAGGTACATACTCCTGACCAACATGCCCGTGCTCAAGTTGTACAATATGCCCACATATTTCGGGCACATGTTGTTGATGTAAGCCCAGAATCTCTTATGATAGAGCTCACTGGTGATTCAGACAAGATCAATGCTTTTATTGAATTGATGCGCGGATTTGGGATTAAAGAATTGGCCCGCACGGGAACAACTGCCATGCAGAGAGGGGCAAAGATAATAGAACCCAAAAAATAGTTAAAACATCTTGTTTGATTTTGTTTAAAGCAGTTTTAGCAAAAATTTCACAATTAAATTTAAGTTTTATGAGTTATTTTATTGCTACTTCAAATTGGGAGGGGTAAAACTTGGCTAAAATATACTATGAGCAAGATGCCGACCTTGAAATTTTGAAAGAAAAAACAATTGCTGTCATTGGTTATGGTTCTCAAGGCTCTGCTCAAGCAAACAATATGAAAGACTCTGGGCTGAAAGTTATTATTGGACTTAGACCTGAGGGAGCTTCAGCTGAAAGAGCCAAACAAGATGGATTCGAAGTTTTCCCGATATCTGAAGCAGCCGCCAAGGCTGACATTATTCATGTTTTAATTCCAGATGAGGTACAAGCAGATGTTTATAATTCTGAAATTGCTCAGCAATTAAAGCCTGGCAAAGCTCTTGGTTTTTCTCACGGTTTCAATATTAGATTTAAACAAATTGTCCCTCCAAACTTTGTCGACATAATAATGATTGCCCCAAAAGGCCCGGGCTTAATTGTTAGAAAATTATACAAAGAAGGATTTGGCGTTCCGGCATTAATTGCAGTTGAACAAGATTACACAGGGAAAGCAAAGCAGATAGCGCTTGGGATGGCAAAAGCAATTGGTTCAACTAAAGTTGGTGTAATTGAAACAACTTTTGCAGAAGAATGTGAAACAGATCTATTTGGAGAACAAGTTGACCTTTGTGGTGGAGTGACTGAGCTAATTAAAGCAAGCTTTGAGACTTTAGTTGAAGCTGGTTATCAACATGAAATTGCTTATTTCGAAACCCTCCATGAACTAAAATTGATCGTTGATCTAATTTACTCACGAGGGTTGTATGGGATGTGGTCGGCAGTTTCTAACACAGCAAAGTATGGTGGATTAACTAGAGGAAAAAAAATCGTCAGCAAAGCATCTCGAAGGTCAATGAAGAAGATACTTGAGTACGTTAAAAGCGGCAAGTTCGCTGAAGAGTGGATGAAAGAAAATAAAAAAGGTCGACCTAAACTTAATGCATTGTTAGAGCAGGAGAAAGGGCATTTAATTGAAAAAGTTGGAAAAGAAATCAGAAAAATGGCCGGTATAGAGAAATAATCTAATCCCCAAATGCTAATTCTCACTTTTTTGTTATTTTTTCTTCTTAGTTTTTTGAGCCTGCTGCACGGCTTTGGCATTAATTTTATATTAATTTCATATTAAAAATTAAAAATTAATATGGTTTGTTGGATAATTATGATGTATTTTATAAATTTTTATACTGATACATGCCAAACTATAAGAAAATTAAGATTTGGGAACTGCCCAGTTTTAGGTTTAGCATATATGTTTTCATTTGCGCAGGGATGCTCAGTCTTATTTGGGCTAATTTTTATCAATCTGAAATAAATGCGCTGAAAAGCGATAAGGAGCATGTAATTTCCGGAGCAGAACAACCAAATAATGCGAATGTACTGAATAGCACGCCAGATAAATTAGGGTTTGAGAAGGAAGAACCTACAAAAAAAACGATATTTGAGACAAAAAATACGAGTGTTCAATCAAACTCACAAATGACAGTAACCCAAGCAAATTTGATTGAAACTAACACCAATTCAACTAAAGTTATCAAACTTGATGTATGGAAATACTATTATGATACACGACCAAATGAAATGACAAAATATCTTTTTGCTAATGATTTAGCAGACTCTTGGAACAAATCGGTTTATGATCTAGCTCAAAAATTAAGAAATTATACTAGTATTAATCAAACTCTATCTAATTACTATTACTATGTTCGCTATAAAATCTATTATCCAAAATTCTATTGGCAAGGCCATCTTATCCAAGATGGAATCGATATTAACACTAATTTAGAACAATCCGAACTAAATGATGTTTTATATAAAACATATCCAGCAAGTTTAACTTTACAAAAGGGTTATGGACTTTGTGATGAAAAAGCGGTTCTCTTTGTTGCTTTAGCCAGAGCTAATGGTATGCCAGCTCGCATAGCTGCTGGAGCCACAGATTATCCAAATCTTTTCCATTGGTGGGTTGAAGTTTGGAATGGAAATTGCTGGCAAGAAATTGATCCCACTTTTTGGTATCATTTTAATGAAATCAAATCAAACTATCATAAACTTAAGATAATTGAATTATAATTCATAATTCAGTCTAAAGGTGAATTAAAGTTAAAGAAGAGCCTTTAAGCTCCAAACTTCTTAGCCCTCCCCATTAAATCGAGCAAAATTGGCATAAAATCTGAGCCGCGAATTCGATTAAGCCCACCTAAGACTACTGTATTTTCATTAAAGGCTTGAACTCCATCTTTCCTGACTTCAGGGCCACAAATTGTAATCGGAACTGGATCGGCTGTGTGATCCTTAACTGAAATTGGAGTTGTATGATCGCTTAAAATTACAACATATGTCTCTTCTAAATTAATTTGATCCAAAATTTTGCCAATCATTGAATCAATTCGTTCAATAATTTTAATCTTAGCCTCAAGCATGCCTTCGTGGCTTACCTCATCTGAGCCTTCTACATGGATTATGGCAAAGTCATGATTTTTTAGCGCCTCAACTGCGGCTTGGCCTTTTGCATCCACGTCAGTATCAATATATCCAGTTGCACCCGGTACTTCAATTACATCAAATCCCATTAATTTAAAAACTCCTTTAATTAAACCACATCCAGCTATGCACGCACCTGTTAGACCATATTTTTTAGAAAAGGATTCCATATTTTTTGAAAGTTTTCCTCCCCCTCTAATCAAAATTACATTAGCCGGAAGCTTTCCCTCTTGTATCCGTGCTTGGTTAATTGGATGAGCTTTTAGCATTTCATGTGATTTTTTTAAAAATTCGTTTAAAATCCGGGCAGTTTTATATGCTGTCTTAGTTCTATTTATTGGACGAATTTCTTTAATCGGTTCTCCAGTTCGTGGATAACAATCAGCAACTTTTGGAGAAAGACCTCTTCCCCTCAAAACAAGGGCTGCTCGATAGTCTGCAGAAACTTTGAAGATCAATTGCACTCCCTTAGCAGATTCAAGTTGAAGTTTGTTCAATGCTTGAGCGAGCTCTTCGTTCCCTTCCCTAATAAAGCCTGCAGTTCGATCAAGTAGGTTAAAATTGTTATCTGCAGTCGCAAAGTTACATCGAAATGCCACGTCATTCTGCCTGAGCTCAATTCCGGCGCCAATTGCTTCAATAGGCCCCCTTCCAGTATAGACTTCGAATGGATCATAGCCAAAAATTGAAAGATGAGCTATATCAGAGCCGGCTCTAATTCCGGGAGCCACTGGGTCCATTAACCCAGAAATTCCCATTTGAGCGAGCTTATTCATATTTGGAATATTCGCAACCTCTAATGGAGTCTTCCCATTCAATTCAGGAATAGGTCGGTCAGCAATTCCATCTCCAACTATTACTAAAGCTTTCATCAGTATTCCCCTAAAGTGCTATTGCTATTGGTACTAGGATTAAACCTATCTTATGTTCTTTAGTGTGAAATTAATAAAGGCCTTTTTATTAAACTCCTTTAAAAAAATTCTTAAGTGAAATACAAGCGGCTGCTCTAGCCCCTTCTTCCGCCTTCTTAATTGTTGAAGCTGAACCAATTATAACCGCATCGTTTTCTTCAAGCTTAAATTCCTTAAAAATCTGTTTAACAACATTCGGGAAACTTGTCTTTATGTTAGAAGGATCATAAGGCAAAAGTAATTTATTGTTTTTAAAAACCAATGTAGTTGCTCCCTCAGCTCCAACCATAATTGCTGCATCCCGCTGTTCAAGGCCCATTTTTATCTTATTAGCAATTTTTCTCACCTGGATGGCTATATCATACTTTCCAACAGTCAAATTTCCAGCATCAATAAGCTTTGGCCGAGAAATTTTCTGCTCTAAAATTTTCAATGATCTCTTTCCCTTATTTGTAAGTATGGTACCTCGTGGCTGGATTTTAACTACCCCATCGTCCTCTAGCCTTGCTAATAAGGTTCTTACTGACCCTTCACCTAAAGATAAAAAGTTTCCTAGCTTTTGTCTGCTAATCGGTGTTTTAGCATCAGCTAAAATTTCAATCGTTTTGATGACATGATGCGCCGAAAAACCGGGAATTGGAGCCTGTTTTTTTGGTTTGCTCAGCTTTTCAATCAATTTATTAACCATCATAATCCTTTCTGAATCATTCATATGCTAAAATTTAAATTTTGTGAGTGAATATTTGGTTCACGTGAGAAAAAGAACAATTATTATTATAGCTTTAGCAGCTGTTATTGTAAGTGTTGTAATTTATTTCTATTTAGAAAAATCCATATTAGCTCCTAAAACGGCCCCTACTACTACAGCTCCAATTTTTCAACCAGTTACTGTGCCACTTGGTCCAGTAGCAGAATCTACTATTGAAGAATGGGTAAACAAAAATCCATTTTTCTTTAAGGGGTTAGAGAAAGGAGCAATTATTGAACTTCATATTGCGAAAAGTGCAGGTGAAGTTTTCGTTCTTGAGATGGTTGATAATACTGTAAGTGTTAGAGCTGGTACAACTACAAATAAGGATATTGAGCTATGGATTGACAGAGATGGTTTTACCCTACTTTTGGGTTCAACTGATGCGAGAGCGGCTGCAAAGCAACTCTATCAAACCGGATCAATTACTTACAAAAAAATTGCAAGCATATTAACTCTCTACAGAAAAGGTTATTTCGGCTGGGCCAAAAACAATGGGTTTGTTTAAAACTTGCTTTCAACAGCTCTGTGAAATAAAAAGAAAAATTAAGCTCTGCAAACTGCTTTAGCAGCTAGCTTAACATCTTCACCAGTAACAGTTTTTCTCCCAGCATGTTTTGCCATGTTAGATGCTTCACGAGCAATTGCAGTTGTGCAACCTTCTAAAACTTCAATTAAGGTTTTAACAGCATCAGCAGAAACTCTTTCACAACCAGCTTTACGCATTAACCTATCCAAAGGCGCGGCAGGTAGCTCGGCCATTAAATCGCCTCCCAAGAGAGAATTCCAACTTCTCTTCATTTTTTAACTCCTTATATACTTTTTCCGTTTTTCGGTGCGGAACTAAAAACAAACAGGCAAAATGTACTAAATCATAAATCACACAAATAATTTATGAAAATGCATTATTTGGGCGAAATATCTGGTTTTTAATATGAAAGCAATCGTTGGCATTGACCTTGCAGGCAATCCGAAGAATCCAACTGGCTTTGCTGCTATTAAACCTAGCCTCACTGTCGAAGTTTGTTTAGTTTTTAATAATGAGGATATAATAAAAAAAGTTGAAAGGACCGATCCAAGTTTAGTCGCTATCGATGCCCCATTAACTTTGCCAAAAGGAAGGTGTTGTTTTAAACTAAGTTGCAATTGCAAAACTCGTGGAGCAAATTTAAGAGTTGCAGACCGAGAGATGATTAAACTTGGCTATAGAATTTTCCCTCCAGCTTTTGGCGGAATGAGAACTTTAACTATGCGCGGAATAGAGCTATCAAAAATTTTACATACAAAAAATTTTAAGGTAATTGAAGTCCATCCTAGATCTTCTAAACTTGCACTAAAATTACCAATTGAGAACTCGCAAAAGCTTCAAAATAAATTGATAAAACTGGGACTAAAAGGAGAAATTCTGAAGCGAAAATTAAGCGATGATGAATTGGATGCGATAATTGCCGCTCTAACCGGATATCTCAACCTTAAAAATCAAACTGAAAAGATTGGAGAACCAGATGAGGGGCAAATAATCATTCCTAAAACAAATGCAAAGCTTAAGTATGCCAAATTTTCCAAATTATTTTGATATTTTTCCTCCGAAAATAGTCCTCATTA